>JAHWKH010000212.1 GCA_019347995.1 Gemmatimonadota bacterium
TGTGGTAGACGGCTTCATCGAGCAGTTGGGCGACGTGGCTGTCGTAGAGGCGGTAGACGATATTGCGGCCGGTGCGGTCCCCGGTGACGAGGCCGAGGGCGCGCAACAACCGGAGCTGGTGCGAGACGGCGGGCTGGTCCATCCCGACCGCCGCCGACAGGTCGGTGACCGAACACGGCGAATGACGCAGCCGGGTCAGGATGCGCAGCCGGTTCGGGGACGCGAGCGCCTGGAGCGTCTCGGCGCCCGGGTCGAGCGCGGCCACGACGCGTCCCACGTGGAGGACGCGGTGGCGCTGATCATGACCGCCGCGATCCCCTCCGATCACCCCGAGGTGGTGCGGGCGCGGGAACGCGGCATCCCCGTCCTGAAGCGGGCCGACGCGCTGGGCGCGTGGGTCAACCGCGGCTGCGTCGTCGGCATCGCCGGCACCCACGGCAAGACCACAACCACGGCCATGACCACGGAGGTGCTGGCCGCCGCCGGGCTCGACCCCACCGGGCTGGTGGGGGGCACGGTCCCGCACTGGGAGGGCAACCTGCGCGCGGGGGGGAGCGACCTCTTCGTGGTGGAGGCCGACGAATACGACCGCTCCTTCCACACGCTGGAGCCGGACGTGGCCGTGGTCACCAACCTCGAGGCCGACCACCTGGACGTGTACGGCGACCTGGACGGCGTGGAGGAGGGCTTCCGCGTCTTCCTGCGACGGGTCAGACCCCAGGGGCGCGTGGCCGTCTGCGGGGACGACGCGGGGGCCGCCCGGCTGCTGCCCGCGCTCCCCGGCACCGGATACAGCTACGGCCTCTCGGCGGGCGTGCAGCTCCGGGCCGTGGACGTGAGCCAGCGGCCGTCCGGGACCCGGGCGAGGGTGGTCGAGGAGGGCCGGGAGCTGGGCGACCTGGAGCTGGGATCGCCGGGGCTCCACAACCTGCGCAACGCGCTGGCGGCGGCCGCCGTGGGGCGCCACCTGGGCGCGTCGTGGGACCAGGTCAGGGAGGGGCTCGCCGCCTACCGCGGTGTCGGACGCCGCTTCCAGCGGCTCGGGGAAGTGGCGGGGGTCGCGCTCATCGACGACTACGCCCACCACCCCACCGAGATCCAGGCGACGGTGCGCGCCACCCGCGACATCTATCCGGACCGACGTCTCGTCGCGGTCTTCCAGCCGCACCTCTACTCGCGCACGCGGGACTTCCACAGGGAGTTCGGCCGCTCGCTGGCCGGCGCCGACGTGCTCTGGGTCAGCGACGTCTTCCCCGCCCGGGAGAAGCCGCTGCCGGGCATCACGGGCGCCCTGGTGGCCGACGCCGCCACCGACGCCGGAGCGGTCGACGTGCGCTACCACGAGGACGTGGCCTCGATGCCGGAGGCCGTCGCCGGGACGCTCCGGGAGAACGACGTGCTGCTGGTCATGGGCGCCGGCTCGGTGGAGGACGTGGGGCCACGCGTGAAGGCGCTCCTGACGGGCGGGGCCGACGGGGCGGTGACCCATGCGTAGGGGCCTGCGCCTCGTCGTGGTCACCGCCCTCACGCTGGCGGCCGGGGCCGGCGCCGTCCGCCTGCAGCCCATGCTCGTCGAGCTCGAGCTCTTCCAGGTCCGGGACGTGAGGTTGGAGGGCGGCCACCATCTCGCTGCGCAGGAGGCGGTGGCGGCGGCGGCCGTGCCGGCCGACGCCAGCGTCTGGGACGACGCGGAGCCCTGGGAGGCGGCCCTGGAGCGCCATCCGCTGGTGAAGGACGCCCGGGTGCGGCGCCGCCTTCCCTCGACCCTCGTGCTCGAGGTGGAGGAGCGCGTCCCCGTGGCCCTCCTGCCGACCCCGACGCTGGAGCCGGTGGACGCCGAGGGCCGGCTGCTGCCCATCGATCCGGCGCTACACCGACTCGACCTGCCGGTGGTCCGTCTCGCGGGACACGCGGGGAGGGGAGGGCGGCGTCCGCCGGCGGGGTGGGCTCCGCACCGGATTCGCCACCTCACCGCCGAGCTGGAGCGCCTCTCGATCCAGGACCCGGCCTTCGTCCAGGAGCTGGCCGTCCTGTCGGCTCGGGCGGACGGAGAGGTGGAGGCGATGTGGGGAGAGGGGGGCGTGCGGCTCGTCTTCCGGGCGCCGCTCACCCCCCGGCGGCTCCAGGAGGCCCGGGCGGCGCTGGCCGATGCGGGCCGGCGCTTCCCGGAGCGGACGGCCCGGGACGTCGACCTCCGCTTCGCGGACCAGGTCGTGGTGCGGTTCGACGGTGCCGGCCGATGAGGGGGCGCACGGGCGCTCCGACGTGGACCCGCTGGTTTCGCCGCCGCGGCGGCGCGGGGAGCTGATACATGCGCGGGAGCCTCATGGCCGGCCTCGACATCGGGACCACCAAGACGTGCGCCGTCATCGGCGAGCTGGTTGGCGATCCCATGCGCCAGCCGGGCCTGAAGATCCTGGGGGTGGGGCAGACCCGCACCGGCGGCGTGCGCCGAGACCGGGTGACCCACATCGAGGAGACCACCGACTCGGTCCGCCAGGCGATGAAGGAGGCCGAGCTCATGGCGGGCGTGGGGGTCGACCGGGTCTACGCCGGCATCAGCGGCGAGCACATCGAGGCGCGGCTGTCCATGGGCGTCGTCGCGGTGGGAGACGACGAGATCGCCCGGGGCGACATGGACCGGGTGCACGAGGTGGCGCGTGCGGTTGCGCTGCCCCCCGACCGGGAGATGCTCCACGCCATTCCGGTGGAGTACGTGGTGGACCACCAGCCGGGCATCAAGAACCCGGTGGGCATGGCCGGCACGCGCCTGGAGACCGAGGTCTACCTGGTGACATGCGCGTCCAGCGCCGCCGTCAACATCCGCAAATCGGTCTCGCGCGCCGGCTACGGCGTCCAGGAGCTCGTGCTGGAGCCGCTGGCCACCGCCCGGGCGGTCCTCACGGAGGACGAGAAGGAAGTGGGCGCCGCCATGGTGGAGCTGGGCGCCACCACCACCGACATCGCGGTCTACTACGAAGGCAAGATCCGCCACGTGGCGATCCTGCCCGTAGGCGGAACGACGGTCACCACGGACCTCGTGAAGGGGCTCAACATCCCCTTCGCCGAGGCCCAGCGGGCCAAGGAGATGTACGCCACCGCCTCGGCCCAGCTCGTCGATCCGCAGGAGACCGTGGAGGTCCCCGGACCGGGACCGGGCCAGCGGCGGCACGTGGCCCGGGAGCTCATCGCCCACGTCGTCGAGCAGCGCCTGGACGAGATCTTCGGGATGGTGAAGGAGGAGCTGGCGCGGGGCGGCCATCTCGACCGCCTCGGTGCCGGCATCGTCCTCACCGGCGGGTCGGCGGCGCTGCCCGGCCTGGTGGAGCTGGCCCAGCAGATCTTCGCCGCCCCCGTGAGGATCGGCGTGCCGGGCGAAGGCCTCTCGGGCCTCGCCGACTCGGTGGGACGGCCCCGCTTCGCCACCGCCGCGGGGCTGGTCCTCTACGGCGCCGATCGCTGGGCCGAGACCGGGGAGGGGGCGTCCACCCTCGCTTCCGGTGTCGTGAGCCGCGTGGGCGCCTGGCTCAGAGAGTTCTTTTGATCACCCTTCCGATGTCGCACCCACAGGAGATGGAGACATGATGATCTTCGAATTCGAGGAAAGCCCGGTCCAGAACGCTCGCATGAAGGTGGTGGGTGTCGGCGGCGCCGGCGGGAACGCCGTGAACCGCATGATCGACGAGGACCTGGAGGGGGTGGAGTTCCTCTCGCTCAACACCGACGCGCAAGCCCTGAAAGGCTCGCGCGCCCAGATCACGATGCAGATCGGGAAGAAGCTCACCCGCGGCCTGGGCGCGGGCGCCCGCCCCGAGATCGGTCGGCAGGCCGTGCACGAGAGCTCCGACGAGGTGCGCAAGGCCCTGGAGGGAGCCGACCTGGTCTTCATCGCGGCGGGCATGGGCGGCGGCACCGGCACGGGCGCGGCGCCCATCGTCGCCGAGATCGCCCGCGAGATGGGCGCTCTCACCATCGGCATCGTCACGCGCCCCTTCTCGTTCGAGGGGAAGAAGCGCGCGAAGCAGGCGGATCAGGGCCTGGCGGAGCTGCGGCGCACGGTGGACACCATGATCATCGTCCCGAACGACCGCATCCTGGCCGTCGTGCCCAAGGGCACCACGTTCAAGCACGCGCTGAAGAAGGCGGACGAGGTGCTGCTCCACGCCACCCAGGGAATCAGCGACCTCATCCGCGTGAGTGGCGAGGTGAACGTCGACTTCGCCGACGTGCGCACCATCATGTCGTGCCGGGGTCCGGCCCTCATGGGCTCGGGCTTCGGGGAGGGCGACAACCGCGCCGTGGAGGCCGCCCAGGAGGCCGTCTCGTCGCCCCTTCTGGACAACGTCTCGATCCAGGGCGCCAAGGGCGTCCTCCTCAACATCACCGGGGGCATGGATCTGGCCATCGACGAGGTCACGCAGATCTCGACCATCATCCAGGAAGAGGCCGGCGACGAGGCCGAGATCATCTTCGGCGCGGTGCACGACCCGACGCTGGAGGGCAAGGTCCGGGTGACGGTGATCGCCACCGGATTCGCCGGCGGCGCCGAGGAGGAACAGGGGGTGATTCGCCCGGACTTCCGCAGGCCGCCCGCGTCGGTAGGCCGGACCCAGCATCAGCACGCGCCGCAGCGGCGCGAGGTGAGGCGGCCGGAGCCGATGACGATGCCGCAGCGGGCGGTGGCGGGTGCGGGTGGCGGCGGCGGGGGCGGGTCGGTGATGCCGCTGAACCGGATGCCGGAGCGGGTCGTTTCGCGGGAGCAGATCGGGGAGCTGGACATTCCTACGTTCATTCGTCGGCAGATGGACTGAGTGCGGGCGGGGTGGGGCGGGGGCGGGAGCCTGGGGCGCCCCCCC
>JAHWKH010000213.1 GCA_019347995.1 Gemmatimonadota bacterium
TCGATGCCATCGTGCGGGGGCACCACGAGAAGCTGAACGGGAAGGGCTACCCGGACGGCGTGGCCGCCGACCACATCTCCATCGAGACGCGGATGATGACCGTAGCCGACATCTTCGACGCCCTCACCGCCTCGGATCGACCCTACAAGAAGGCCATGCCCGTGGAGCGTGCGCTGGACATCCTGCGGATGGAGGCGGACGAAGGGAGTTTGGACCGTGACCTCGTGGAGCTGTTCATCTCTTCCGAGGTCTATAAGCGGGTGCTGGAGAAGGACTGGCGGGAGCTGTAGAGGGGGTTGGTTGGGGCCAGGCGCTCCACCGTGGGAGGGGGACTCACCTGCGGGGGCGGCGCTGGGCGCCAGGCCTTCTGTCCGGTCGCTTCGCTCCCGCCTTATTCCTGCCCAGGAGCCCCCTTCGGCGAGCCCCCCTCCCGCGGCCCGGCTCCGGGCCGGATGGCCCGCTCGCTTCGGAGCTGGCCCCGCTCCCTTCCCCTGGGCGGGCTCGGGCTGGCTTCGCCCGCCCTCGCCTACGGCTCGGCTCCGGGTCGGGTGGGGCTTCGATCCGCCCTCGCCTACGCCTCGGCTCCGGATGGGGGCGGCTTCGCCCGCCTCGCCTGCGGCTCAGCCTTGCTTCGCCGGGAAGCCTCTGGTCGAGCGGACGGCTCCGTCCTTGGTGACGATCATGGCTTCTACGGCTTCGATCCCCTCCAGGAGGTCCAGGGCGGCTGTGGGGCCGAGCACCAGGGCGGCGGTGGAGAGGGCGTCGGCGTCCATGGCGGTGGGGGCGAGGACGGTGACGGCGGCGGTGTCCGGGGGGGAGTGGCCGGTGCGGGGGTCGACGATGTGGTGGGCGCTGCGGTCCTGGGTGAACGCCTGCATGTAGTCGCCGGAGGTGGCCACGGAGCCGGCCAGGAGGTCCACCACGCCCAGGGAGCCGCCCGGATCGCGGGGGTGCTGGATCGACACCCGCCACGGGTCGCTGCCGCGGCCCTCGGCCGCCGACGCCATGTCGCCGCCGGCGTCCACCATGACGCGGCCGGCTCCGGCCGCCACCAGCGTGGCCACCGCGCGGTCGACGACGTAGCCCTTCGCGATGCCGTCCAGCGTGAGCGCCATGCCGGGCCGTTGGAAGGCCAGGGTGTCCTCCTCGACGCTCAGGGCGCGCCATCCCACCCGGGCCCGGGCGCGGTCGATCTCGTGGCGGTCCGGGGGCGCCCCCGTCGTCGCGAAGCGGGCGGCCCAGAGATTGAGCAGCGGCGCCACGGTCGGGTCGAAGGCGCCGCCTGTGCGGTGCGCCCAGCGGGTCGCCGCCCGCACCACCCGGTGCAGCTCGGGCGGCACCGGCCCGACCCATCCGTCGCGGTTCAGGCGAGCGATCGGCGTGTCGGAGCGGTGCCGGCTGAGAACGCGCTCCAGGCGCTCGATCTCGTCGAAGGTGGCGGCCACCATGGCGCGCGCGGCGTCGGCGTCCTCGTGCACCACGGTGACGTTCACGAGGGTGCCCATCTGCGTCCGCGTCCGGGCCACCCGGTGCAGGCGCGCCCGGCGGACGAGCTCGGCCACCGCGCCGCCGCCGAGCACCGCCGCCACGCCGCCGGCAGCCAGCAGCCTCAGCGCGCCGCGGCGGGGCAGGCCCCTGGGGCGATCAGCGTCCACTGCGCACCTCCTCTCCTGTGCCCACGCGGATCTGGATCAGTCGGCTGCGTACCTCGTCCATGTCGTGGCGGCACACCCCGGCGCGGCGCTCGAGCGCCGTCTCGCACGCGTTGCAGCGCACGCATTCCTTGAAGTCGATGTGCTCGCGACGGATGGCGCCGGTGGGGCAGGCGCGCTCGCACACCGTGCACAGGGTGCACTGCTCGACGCGGCGGATGCGGAACGGGGACAGCACCGAGGCCAGCGCGAGAGAGGCTCCCAGGGGGCAGGCGTACCTGCAGTAGAAGCGCGGAATCACCGCGGAGGCCACCAGGACGGCCGCCGCGATGGCCCACAGGAGCGCCGACGAGCTGAGGAAGAAGACCGTGCCGAAGGGCTCCACGTACTGGAAGAGCGTGACCTGGCTCCCCGCCGCCGCCGGCAGCAGCACGAGCGCCAGCACGCCGTACTTGGCCAGGAGGGCCCTCTCGTGGACGGCCCGGGGCAGCTCCCGCCGGAAGCGGGCGGGGACCACGCGTTCCAGCGCGTCCTGCAGCGCGCCGAACGGGCAGAGGTAGCCGCAGAACACCCGGCCCCACAGGAGCGTCGTCACCACCGTGAACGCCACCAGGAGCAGCAGGGGCAGGTCCTCCAGGAAGATCCCGGGTCCCACCTTCAGGACCGCCACCAGGTGCGAGACGGAGAGGAAGCCTCCACCGATCCCCAGGACGCCGACGGTGCCGGCCAGCGCGGCGGCGCGTAGCCACGGCCGCCCCTTCGCCCGGAACGCGGCGGAGACCAGGATCAGCAGCGCCGCCAGCGCGGTGACGCGGGGCCAGGAGGTCCGGTCGAGGGTGCGGGAGAGCACGGTCTCGTCCATCTGCTGGTCGAGCTGGAGCTGGAACGGCAGGGCGGGCGGAGGCCCGGAAGGGTCGTCGCCGTCCCCCTCCCTCCCCGGGACGGCCGTCGCGCCGTCGGCATCCTCACGCTCGGGAGAACGGTTCGACGGGGCCGCCGTGTCCTCGTCCGCCGCCTCGCCCTCCGGGGGGCGGACCGCCGGCGCGTCGGTGCTCGCGGCCCCGGGCGATGGGGCCGCCGGCGCCGTGGAGTCTCCGGCTCCGGGAGATGCGGCCGGCGGTGCGCCTTCCCCGGCCTCGGGAGATGCGGCGGCCGGCGGTCCGGCTTCCCCGGTCCCGGACGACGGGGCGGTCGGCGGCCCGGCCGCCGCCGACTCGGGCGTCTCCGGCTCCGCGGAGGCCACCATCGACCGCGGCTCGCCCGGGTAGTGGGCCGTGAACGCGCCCCACCCGTTGTTCAGGTCCAGGACGAACGTGAACGGTCGGCGCACGTCCACGGCTCCGTCCACGAAGAGCAGCCCGGCGTTGCGGAACTGGGCGTCGGCCTTGCCCGAGCGGGGCTCGCCGAGCATGACGGCGTTGCCTCCCATCCTCACGGTGTCGCCGTCCTGGACCACGAACAGGGCCTGGGAGCGGAAGAGCGCCGTGAGGGCGCCGTCCACGCCCAGCAGCCAGACGTGACGGCCGTCCGCCCTGTCCCCGGCTTCCTCCATCGCGCGCTCCCAGGCCGCTCCCCCCAGCAGCGCGCGTCCCGCCTCCTCGTCCTTCACGCGCAAAAACGTGAGCTCGATGCGCGTGACGCCTCCGTCCTGGACGATCATCTTCTGGAGCATGTCGCGGCTCGCCATCTCGAGCCAGGACAGCCTCCGTAGATCGTCGGCTCCGGGGACGGGTGGGGGTGAGCTGTCCTCCTCCGCCTCGCCGAGGACGTGGACGGTCCACACCCGCCGGGCGGCGTTGCGGATGCCGCGGGACATGGCCGCCACCGTGATCGTGGCTCCCGAGATGCCGTCGACGTCGCGTCGCACGCGGAAGGCGTCGGAGATGGTCTTGCCCGTGAACTGCTCCTGGAATCCCCGGCGGGCCAGGAAATCGCCGCGGCTCGCGCGCAGCGACTCGTAGTAGTCCACCACGACGACGCCGGTGACGGTCCCCGAGGCGTCCATGCCCACCAGCACGTCGATGGGCCCGTTGTAGCCGAGCTCCTCCGGGGGCACGTCGGACGTGAGGAAGGCGAAGCCCACGAGCCGCTCCTCTCCGCTGGAGGGATCGACGGACCATCCCCGGACCACGGGCGGGTCGCCGCTCCGCTCGCCGAAGCGCTCGGCGCCGGGCAGGACACGCTGCAGGAGCTCGCGGGAGACGCCTTCCTGAGCGGCCAGGGGCGTGACCGGACCCGCCAGGAGAAGGATCGGAAGGAGGACCGCGACCGGGCGGGCGGACCGCGGCCGGCGGACTCGCCGGGCCGCGGGCGCCCCGATCCCGATCGACATCATGTCCGGTGGGCCGCGGAGGGCGTCAGCGCCCGCCGGCGCCGCCCTGCACCGTGAACGTCACCGTGTCCACCAGCCAGGGCTGGAGCGGCACGTGGAGGGCGTCTCCCACCACCGTGATGAGGCGGTGCTCGCCCGGGCTCACGTTGGTGAACGTGTACTCGGACGAGCCGTCGCCCATGTGCACGATGCGCCCCTCCTCGGCCGGAATGGGCACACCCGGCTCCGAGACGTCGGCGTCCAGGAAGAGATGGTGGTGGCCGCTGTTGGGCGTGGTGTCGCCGGCCATGGTGACGGTGAAGCCGGCGGCGTCCAGCGTCACGTGCACCTCCGGGCCCTGCACGGTGTCACCGTCGGCGGGCTCGGCGATGGTCACGGCCCCGGCTTCGCGACCGAACACCGCCAGGAGGCAACCCAGGTCGAGGCCAGCTGCACGGCGTGCCACGATCGCTCGACCTGCGTGGCCTGCCACCAGGGCGTCACCAAGCCGACCGACTTCCATCCCGGCAACTACGTGCTCACCCACGCCGTGCCCGCGCGCCGCAACAACCCCGACTGCGGGAGCTGCCACCGCCTGCAGACGTTCTGCGTCGGCTGCCACACGCTCGGCGGCGTCACCTCGGCGCCCGGGCCGCTCACCTTCGGCACCGACGCCTCCGGGCGGGCTCGTTTCCACCCGCCCGGCTGGACCGACCTGCTGGGCGGCGCGCCGGGCCCCGAGCACCACCGCGACGCGCCTGCCGTTGAGCTCCATGAACAAATGATGATCGAGGAGCGCGGGAGGTCACGCGCCGGTCCCCGGGGGAGGGGGCTGTGGAGCCCGCCCCCCGGGGCCGTCCT
>JAHWKH010000214.1 GCA_019347995.1 Gemmatimonadota bacterium
GGGAGCTGTACGGATGATCCGCGCGGCCGCGGCCATCTTCCGCAAGGACCTGCGCATCGAGCTGCGCACCGGCGAGTCCGTGCCGGCGATGGTGCTGTTCAGCGTCATCGTCTTCGTGCTCTTCCACTTCGGGCTGGACCGCGACCGGCTCGAGGGCGACCTGGCCTCCGGCGTGCTCTGGGTCACGATCCTGCTGGCGGCGGGGCTCTGCGTCAGCCGCCTGTTCGCGGGCGAGCGCGAGAACGGAGCCATCGACGGCCTGCTGCTGGCGCTGGGGGCCGTGCCACGCGGGACCACGGTCCTGCGGGTGCTCGACGAGAAGTTCTCCGACCCCTCGCTGCCCGACCGGCTGCGCCAACGGGCGCTGCGGCTCCGCGCGCAGGTCCACGTGCGCCGCGAGGAGCCCGAGCACGTCTGGCCCGCGCTGGAGCAGGCCGCCGCCCTGGCCTCGGACCGGCGCGAGCTCCAGTACAGCAGCCTCACGGAACTGCGCATCGCCGTCGAACCCATAGCCGCGGCCGGCGCCGCCCGCCGCAGCCGTGGCCATGTACGTGCTCTTCAACACGGCCCTGCTGATGGCGCTCGCCTGGGCCGCCGCGGTGCTCGTCCGCCGCCGCGACGGGGCGCTGCCGGAGCTCACGGTGCCGGTCGTCGCCTTCGCGGCCGCCGGGCTGGGCATCCACCTGCTCCCCTCGGCCGATCCGCGGATGGCCCTGCCGCTGGTGCCGCTGCTCGTCTGGCTCGTCGCCCTGGCGGCGGCTCGGAGGTCCACGACGCGGCGTGGCGCCCTTGTTGTCGCTGACCAAGCGCGGCTCGACGACGGCAGCAGGTAGTCGCGGGGACCCGCGGACGGCGGGCCGGACCGGGCCGCGCTTGCCCGCCTGAACGCTCAGCCGCGCCCGTTGGCCAGGAACTGGGCCACCGTCTGCAGATCGCCGGTGAAGTCCCGGCGGGCGGCGCCGGCCCCCGGTTCGGTGGACCGCACCGCTGGTCGAGGGGTGCTCCGGCGCGGCGCGGGGAACAACGCAGACCCATGGCGGCCACGGCAGGTCCCGCAGCACGGCGGCGTGCCGCTGCACCCCCGTTCGCCCCGGCCGCCCGACGCGGGCTCCTGCTCGTCCCGCTGCTCGGGCTCTACGTCGCGGTCTGCGCGCTGAGCCAACCTGGGCCGTCGCCGGTCAACGACGAGGCCCAGCTCCTCGCGGCCGCCGAGCGGCTCCTCGATGGCGGGTACGCGCTGCGCGGCACCCTCAACGATGTGCGGTGGCTGTGGCATGGCCCCGGCGTGCCGCTGGCCCTCGCGCCGCTGCTGGCGCTGGGCCTGCCGATCGAGGCGATCCGCATGGTGCTCGGGCCGCTGGTGCTGTTCGGCACCGTCGTGGTGGCGTACCGCGTGCTGCTGCGCCACACGCCGCCGCGAATCGCGCTGCTGGGCGCGCTGGCCCTGCTGGAGCTCCCGCGCGAGCGGGGCGCCCGGGCCGGACCCGTGCTCCGCAACATCCAGGAGGGCTTCGGCTACGCGTACCGCTTCGAGCCCATACGGGCGATCCTGGTGCTCCTGGCGCTGGTCTCCCTGGTGGGCATCCCCTACGCGGTGCTGCTGCCGGTGTTCGCCCGCGACGTCCTGCGCGGCGACGCCGGGACCCTGGGCCTCCTCACGTCGTTCGCCGGGCTCGGCGCCTTCGCCGGCGCGCTCTTCCTGGCGTCCAGGAGCACGGTGCTGGGGCTGGGACGCATGATCGCGTGGGCGACGGCGCTCTTCGGCGCTTCGCTCGTCGCCTTCGCCCTGTCCACCAGCGTCTGGCTCTCCTGCGCGATGCTGGCGGTGAGCGGCTTCGGCGTGATGGTGACGACCGCCTCCATGAACACGGTGCTCCAGACCCTCGTGGACGAGGCGATGCGCGGACGGGTCATGAGCCTCTACACCATGGCGTTCATCGGCATGGCGCCGTTGGGGGGCCTGGTGGCCGGCGCGCTAGCGACGCGGCTGGGCGCGCCCGCGACCGTCGCCATCGGCGGCGTCGCCTGCATCGCGCTGTCCGTGTGGTTCGCCCAGCGTATCCCCGCGCTGCGCGAGATCGTGCTTCCCGCCTACACCCGCCTGGGCATCCTGCCCGAGGTCGCCCGGGGCGTCCAGACGGCCAGCGAGCTCCGCTCGAGGGGCTGACGCGCCCCGCTCCACCCGAGCACGACCCTTGACCCCGGGACCGGCCATGGTTTAGGCTAACCTAATCACAGGATTAGCGTCACCTAAACCGCACGGGGCCACGTGTCCGCCTCCCGCAGCCTGATCGTGCTCCTCCTCGGCGTCCTTCCCGGAGCGGCGTGCGACGTCGTGTCGCCGCCCCTTCCCGCCGAAGAGGACGTGCTGGACGGCACCATCGAGGGCATGACCGGGTCGCAGATCGGCCAGCACATCGCCGGGGACGAAGAGTTCGGCCGGATCTTCTCGGTGTCCGACGGCCTGGGTCCGGTCTTCGTCGCCGCCTCCTGCGAGCAGTGCCACGCGGGGGACGGGAAGGGGCACCCGGTCTTCAGCCTGGTCCGCTTCGGGCGCGACGACGGGGGCCGCTTCGACCCCATGGTCGCCTGGGGAGGGCCTCAGCTCCAGCACCGGTCCATCCCCGGCTATCCCCCCGAGACCGTCCCTCCCGAAGCGACCTACGTGGGCCGCTTCATACCGCCGGCCGTGACGGGCCTCGGCTTCCTGGATGCGGTGGACGACTCCACGCTCATCCGCCTCTCGGACCCCAACGACCTGGACGGCGACGGCATCTCCGGCCGCCTGCAGATCCACGCGCCCACGGAGCTGATCGAGCGGGTGATCGCCCTTGAATCCCGCTCCACGCCGGGCGCCCCCACCCGGGGAACGCTGGTGGAGGGCGGCTACATCGGCCGGTTCGGCCGCAAGGCCCTCACCGTGAACCTCCTGCATCAGACCGTGGGCGCCTACCTCCAGGACATGGGCGTCACCTCGGACCTCCTGCCCGACGACCTGTTCAACCCGGCCGCTGGAAACGGAGCGTCGGACGGAGTCGCCGACCCGGAGGTCTCCAGCGCCGCGGTGGCCGACGTGGTGTTCTACATCAAGACGCTGCGGGCGCCCTCGCGCCGGGAGGCCGACCACCCCGAGGTGCGGGCCGGAGAGGCGCTCTTCGAAGAGGTGGGATGCGCCGCCTGCCACGTCCCCACGCTGCGCACGGGCCGCTCCGAGCTCGCCGTGCTGGACCGGGTCGAGTTCCGCCCGTACACCGACCTGCTGCTCCACGACATGGGGCCCGAGCTCGACGACGGCTACACCGAGGGCCGCGCGACCGGCGCGGAGTGGCGCACGGCGCCGCTGTGGGGCCTGGGGCTGAACGCCGACTTCCAGGGAGGCCAGGCGTTCTACATGCACGACGGCCGCGCCACGACCCTCCCGGAGGCCATCGAGCTGCACGGTGGAGAGGCGGCCGCCTCCCGGGAAGCCTTCCGGGGGCTGGCGGAGCCGGAGCGGCAGGCCCTCCTCCGCTTCCTGCTCTCGCTGTGATCGGTCCAGGGGGGCGATCCATGGACCGTCGCGCGTTCCTGAAGAGGCTGCCCACGCTCCCTCCGACACTCGCCGTGGGCGCCGGCGCCCTCGCCCAGGCGGGGTGCGCGGGCCCCTCCTACCTGGTGCCGGTGCGCGGCGGCGGCACCCTCTCGGTGCCGCGGGCCGACGTCGAGGCCGGGCGTGCCACCCTCGTGGAGCTGCCCGGCTCGGCCCAGCCCATCCTGCTGCTCCCGGGGACGGAGGGCGGCTGGGTGGCCCTCCACGCCCGCTGCACCCACCGCGGCTGTCAGCCCGATCCGGTGGGTGAGCGGCTCGTGTGCCCGTGCCACGGGAGCGAGTTCTCGCTGGAGGGCGACGTCCTGGAAGGGCCGGCCGATCGGCCGCTGCGCCGCTTCCCCGTCCGGGAGGACGGGGATCGCATCGTCATCACGGTGGAGGGCGGATCATGAGCCGGGTGACGGTGGTGGTCTTCGCCGCCCTCATCGCCGGCGCGGCGGAAGCCCGGGCCCAGGACCCGCCGCCCGATACCCTGACCGGCCGCGCGGGCGCCGCCGCGGCCGACACCACGCTCGGCCAGGAGGGCATCTATGACCGCCCCTTCATCGTCGAGACGGCCGCCGCCGCCCTCGGCGGATACGTGGAGGGCAACACGAACTGGTTCGTGGAGGACGGCGTCGGGGAGGGGTTCTCCATGGAGCTGCGCCGCTTCAACCTGTTCTTCTTCTCGTCTGTCTCCCCACGTCTGCGCTTCCTCTCGGAGCTCGAATTCGAGCACGGCACCGAGGAGATCGCGCTGGAGACGGCGCTGGTGGACTTCCGGGTGCGCCCGTCCTTCGTGCTGCGAGCGGGCATCCTGCTGCCGCCCCTGGGCTACTTCAACCAGAACCACGACAGCCCCCGGTGGGACTTCGTCGAACGCCCGCTGGTGGCCACTGCCGTGATCCCCACCACGCTGTCGGAGATGGGGATCGGAGCCTACGGCAAGATCCCGTCGGGCGGCGTCATGCTCTCCTGGGACGCCTACCTCACCAACGGCCTGGGCGACGGCGTGGTGGGCAACGACGAAGGACGCACGAGCCTCGCGGCCGGCAAGGGGGAGGGCGCGGCGGCGGAGGACAACAACGGCACCCCCGCCATCTCGGGGCGCGTCGCCGTGCGCAGACCCGGGCTCGGGGAGTTCGGGGTGTCGTACTACGGCGGCGTCTACAACAGCTTCCGGGCCGAGGGCGAGCGGGTCGACGAGCCTCGCCGCGTGGACGTGGTCGCGCTGGACCTGGGCGCCACGGCGGGT
>JAHWKH010000215.1 GCA_019347995.1 Gemmatimonadota bacterium
CTGCCACCGTGGTGGGCGTGATGCCTCCCGAGATGGCGTTTCCCGAAGGCGCGGCGCTCTGGTGGCGCGAGGCCGACGGCGTACCGGGCGGCCTTCCGGTGGAGACCCGCGACGCCTGGTACTTCGGCGTGGTGGCCAGGCTGGCACCCGGCGCATCGCTGGACGACGCTCGCGGCGACATGCGCCGCCTCACCGACGCCCTCGCCGGAGCGCATCCGGAGACCAACCGTGGCACCGGCGTCCGGCTGGTGCCCCTTCTGGAGGACCAGGTGGGAGCGGTGCGCGCCACGCTGCTCCTCATCCTGGGCGCCGCGGGCCTCGTTCTCCTGATCGCGTGCGTGAACGTGGCCAACCTGCTCCTGGTGCGCGCCGCCGGGCGCGGCGCCGACTGGGTGCGCGCGGCGCTGGGAGCACGGCGACGCCATCTCCTCGCCCGGTCGCTGGCCGAGGCGGGGCTTCTGGCGGCCCTGGGAGGCGCGGCCGGAGCGGCGCTCGCCTGGTTGGCGGTGCCCATGCTGGGCGGCGCCCTG
Source organism: Gemmatimonadota bacterium (assembly GCA_019347995.1). The sequence goes on from JAHWKH010000215.1 coordinate 531, forward strand.
GCCACGGGGCTTCCCCGGGCGGGAGAGCTTGCGGTCGACGGGCGCATCCTGGCGTTCGGCGCCGCGGCCACCGGCCTGGCGCTCCTGCTGGCGGCCGCCGGACCGGCGCTGCTCGCGTCCCGCCCGTCCGGCGCGGCGGGCCGCGTGGTGCCGGGAGGGGGCCCCTCCGCCGGCCGCCTGCGCGCGGGACTGGTGAGCGTGGAGGTGGCGTTGGCGCTGGCCCTGGTGGCCGCGGCGGCGCTGGTGCTGCGTAGCGGCCTCGCCCTGGGGGCGGTGGATCCCGGCTTCGAGCCCGAGGGGCTCCTGGCGGTGGGCGTGGCGCTGCCCGCGGCCGGCGACGACGCCCGCGCCGAGCGGATCCTGGCCTGGTCCCGGATCCGGGAGGGGGTAGCGGCGCTGCCCGGGGTGGGCGCCGCCGCGGTGGCTCAGGCCGGTCCCACCGAGGACGGATGGCGGGCGGGGCTCAAGGTGGAGGGCCGACCGGTGGCGCCCGACCAGGAGATGGACGTCGCCTGGCAGGTGGTGGGCGACGGCTACTTCGCCACGGCGGGCGTCCGGCTGCTCCAGGGGCGCGCCTTCCAGCCCGGCGACCGGGAGGGCTCCGAGCCCGTGGGCGTCGCGAGCGCGGCGCTGGCCCGCGCGGTGTGGCCGGGGGAGGACGCGGTGGGGCGGCGCCTGCGCGTCGGGCTGGACGGGCCCGGATGGGTGAGAGTCGTGGGCGTCGTGGAGGATACCCGCAACCGCGGCCCGACGGTGGCGCCGTTGCCCGCCCTGTACCGGCCGCTGGCGCAGCGTTCCGCCTGGCCGGCGGACGAGGCTCTCCTCCTGGTGCGCCACCGCGGCGCTCCGGGGGTCGCGGCGGCCGTCCGCCAGACGGTGGGGTCGATCCGCCCCGACGCGCCCGTGCTGAGCGTGCGCACGGGCGTCGGGCTCCTGGGGGAGCACACCGAGCGGACGCGGCTGGTGCTCCGGCTGCTCGCCGCGTTCGCGGCGCTGGCGCTCCTCCTGGGCGCTGTCGGCATCTACGGCGTCACCGCTTCCCTGGTGGCGGAGCGGACGCGCGAGCTCGCGGTGCGCCGGGCGCTGGGCGCGGGCAGGGGGGCCGTGGCGGCCCTGGTGCTCCGGGGTGGGCTGGGGGTGGTGGCGGTCGGGCTGGTCGCGGGGGCGGGCGCCGCGATCGTGGCCGGTCGCCTGCTGCGCGGACTTCTCTTCGGCGTGGGACCCGCCGACCCGGTGGCGCTGGCCGGGGCCGCCGCCGTCCTGACCGTCGCCGCCCTCCTGGCCATGGCGGGGCCCGTGCGGCGGGCGACGTCGGTGGAGCCCGCGACGGTGCTGCGGGACTAGCATCTTCCCCCGGGGCCGGCTCCCGGGACATCCCGTGGCAACCCGTGGCGCGTGCCGGTGTAGCACGGGCCCGCGTCGCCCTGCGGGAACCACACTCGAAGGAGCCGCATCCATGACATCCCCGTCCGTCCGACGTCGCGCGCTGGGAGCCGCTCTCGCGACCGCGGCCGTCCTGGCGCCGAGCCTCGCCGCCCAGGAGCAGCCGACCCGGCCCGACCTCCCCCCCCACTTCGCCATCACCGACGCCCGCATCGTCACCGGCACCGGCCAGACGCTGGAGCGAGGCACGGTCGTGGTCCGCGACGGCGTCATCACCGCCGTGGGCTCGAACGTCGGCGTCCCCGCGGACGCCTGGCGGGTGGACGGGGCGGGGCTCACGGTGTACCCGGGCCTGATCGACGCCATGACCACCCTGGGGCACCCCGCCGCCCGCGACGAAGATCGGCGGTCGGGCGGCGATGACGTCGAACATTCGTGGGGCCCGGAGGATCGTCCGGGGACCTTCACCTGGACGAGCGCCGCCGACGGCCTCGACGAGAGCGATCCGCGCATCGAGAGGTGGCGGAACGCCGGCTTCACCACCGCCCTCTCCACCCTGGAGCGCGGCTTCCTGCCAGGGCAGGCGGCCCTGGTGAACCTGGCCGGTGACCGCGGCCGCTCCATGGTCGTGGCCAACAACCTGGCGCAGCGGATCAACCTGTCGGCGCCGGGCTTCCCGGGGTATCCGGGCAACATCCTGGGCTCCTTCGCCTACATCAAGCAGCTCTACATGGACGCGGACCACTACGACGCGGTGTGGTCGGCGTACGAGGCGAATCCCCGGGGCCGCACCCGTCCGGAGTACGACCAGGCCCTGGAGCCGCTGCGGAATCCGCGGCCCGTGCTCTTCCCCGCCGAGGACGACGTGGAGTTCGGCCGCGCCATCGAGACGGCGTCCGAGATGGGCGCGCGTCCCATCGTCTACGGCGCGCGGCGCGGCTACGAGGCGCCCGGGCTGCTGGCGTCCGCCGGTGTGCCCGCGCTGGTGAACCTGGACTGGCCCGACGCGCCGCGCGACGCCGATCCCGAGGCGGTGCCGGAGCTGGACGAGCTGCGCTTCCGGGACCGGGCTCCCACGACGCCCGCGGAGCTCGACCGCGCCGGCGTGCGCTTCGCCTTCACCACAGGATCCCTGAGCGATCCAGCCGACGCGCGCGCCGCGGTCCGGCGCGCCATCGACATGGGACTCTCCCGCGACGCCGCCGTGCGCGCCCTGACGCTCTCGCCGGCGGAGATCTTCGGAGTGGCCGATCGCCTGGGCAGCATCGAGACCGGCAAGATCGCCAACCTCACCGTCACCGACGGGGACCTCTTCGAGGACGGCACCGAGGTCCGCATGGTCTTCATCGACGGGCGCCGCTTCGAGAACGTGCCGTCGGAGAGGATGGCCCGTGGGGGGAACGGAGACGATGAAGACGGCTCCGACGCCCCATCGGGGCCGCCGGTGCCCATGGCCGAGACGGACGGACCCTACCGCGACGACGCGGTCACGCTGATCCGCAACGCCACGGTGATGACCGCGTCGCGGGGAACGCTGGCGAACACCGACGTGCTCTTGCGCGACGGCAAGATCGCCGCGGTCGGACAGGGCCTGTCGGCCCCCAGCGGCGCCACCGTGGTGGACGCCACCGGCATGTACGTCACGCCCGGCATCATCGACGCCCACACGCACATCGCGGCGGACGGGATCAACGAGGGCACGGTCAACGTCAGCGCGATGGTGGGCATGGAGGACGTCGTCGACCCCGAGGATCCGAACATCTACTGGGCCCTCGCGGGCGGAGTGACCTCCGCCAACCTGCTGCACGGCAGCGCCAACCCCATCGGCGGCCGCAACGCCGTGCTCAAGCTCCGCTGGGGCTCGAGCGCCGACGAGATGCTCTTCGAGGGGGCGCCGCCCGGCATCAAGTTCGCCCTGGGGGAGAACACCAAGCGCGACCGGGAGCCCGACCGCTATCCGGCCACGCGGATGGGCGTGCAGGACGTCATCCGGCAGGCCTTCCTGGACGCGCAGCAGTACATGCGCGAGTGGCAGACGTACGAGGCGCGGGTCGCCGGCGGCGACGGCACGGCGGTGCAGCCCCGGCGCGACCTCGAGCTGGAGACCCTGGCCGAGATCCTGCGGGGTGAGCGACTCGTCCACGCCCACAGCTACCGGGCCGACGAGATCCTCCAGCTCATCCGGCTGGCCGAGGAGTTCGACTTCCAGATCGCCACGTTCCAGCACGTGCTGGAGGGCTACAAGGTCGCCGACGAGATGGCGGCCCACGGCGCGGGGGCGTCGACGTTCTCCGACTGGTGGGCCTACAAGGTCGAGGCGTACGACGCCATCCCCTACAACGCCGCCCTCATGACCGAGCGGGGCGTGACCGTCTCCATCAACTCGGATTCGGGCGAGGAGATGCGCCACCTCAACCAGGAGGCGGCCAAGGCCATCAAGTGGGGTGGCCTCAGCGAGGAGGAGGCCCTGAAGCTGGTCACCCTCAACCCGGCGATCCAGCTCGGGGTGGAGGACCAGGTGGGATCCATCGACGTGGGCAAGGACGCCGACGTGGTGATCTTCCAGGGCCACCCGCTCACGACGGAGGGCGTGGTCCAGAAGACCTACGTCGACGGGAAGCTGTACTTCGACATCGAGCTCGACCGGGAGCGCCAGGAGGCGCTCGAGGCCGAGAAGAGGGCACTGCTCGAGAAGCACCACCAGGGCACGGGGGCCCGCGTCGTCACCGACGGGGCCGGTGTGGCCATGGAGGAAGGACGATGATGCGGACGAGAGGCATGCTGAGCGCGGCGGCGCTGGTCGCCGGACTCGTCGTGGCGGGCGGCACCAGCCCCGCCGCGGCGCAGGACGCCCTGGTGATCCGGGGCGGGACGGTCCACAGCCTGGCGGGCGAGCCCCGCGTGGCCGAC
>JAHWKH010000216.1 GCA_019347995.1 Gemmatimonadota bacterium
GGGCGGGCCCGCGTCAGACCGTGCCGGCCCGCGCCGGACTCTATGTGGCCGCTTTGAGGGCGGCGAGGCGGGCCTCCACCTCCGCCGCGTCCGTGACATCCACCTCGCCGGTGACCACGGATCCGGCGCCGTCTTCCAGGAGCGCCTCCAGCGCGCCCACCTCGGCGGCCACCTTCCAGGGCACGTGCACCCGCCAGCCCCGCGCCACCAGCTCACGCACGACCCACCGCCCCAGGGCGCCCGTGCCGCCCGTCACCACGGCCACCTGCCTCATCACCGCTCCTCGTCACCCGCGTTTCCTGGTCCGACGGTCGCGGGGCCATGCCCGCGTCGCCGCCGCGCCTCGCCCCCTCAACCCCCCGCGGCGGGCCGTCGTTCCGGCTTCCTCTCCCGCCTTGATCGGCCTCTCCGTCCCCGGCTACCTTCCGGCGCTCCGCCGCCGGGCGCAGGGGCGAGGGGTCCCACGCGTCCGCCGCACGTCCGCCGCACCCCGGGAGGACCCATATGGCCCCGTACGAGCATTCCACCGTCCCCGAGAACGGTGAGACGATCACCGTGGAGGGCGACGAGCTCCGCGTCCCCGACCGCCCCATCCTGCCCTTCATCGAGGGCGACGGCATCGGGCCCGACATCTGGGCGGCCACGCGGCGCGTGGTGGACGCGGCGGTGGAGAAGGCCTACGGGGGCGACCGCTCCATCGCCTGGATGGAGGTCTACGCGGGGGAGAAGGCCCAGGAGAAGACCGGCGAGTGGCTCCCCGAGGAGACGTTCCGGGCCATGCGGGAGTTCAAGGTGGCCATCAAGGGGCCGCTCACGACGCCGGTGGGCGGAGGGATCCGCTCCCTGAACGTGACGATCCGGCAGGTGCTGGACCTCTACTCCTGTATCCGCCCGGTGCGCTGGATCAAGGGCACGCCCTCCCCCATGAAGGAGCCCGAGAAGCTCGACGTGATCATCTTCCGGGAGAACACGGAGGACGTCTACGCGGGCATCGAGTGGCCCTCCGGCTCGGCCGAGGCCGAGAAGGTGCGCCGCTTCCTGGTGGAGGAGATGGGCTCGGAGATCCGCGAGAAGAGCGGCATCGGCATCAAGCCCATCAGCCCCTTCGGCACCAAGCGCCACGTGGCGGCCAGCATCCGCTACGCGCTGGAGCGGGGTCGCGACTCGGTGACGCTGGTCCACAAGGGCAACATCATGAAGTTCACCGAGGGGGCGTTCCGGGACTGGGGCTACGAGGTGGCGAAGGAGCGCTTCCGCGACCGCGTCGTCACCGAGGCGGAGACCTGGGAGGGTGCCAGCCGCGACGGCAAGCTGCTGATCGGCGACCGCATCGCCGACGCCATGTTCCAGCAGGTGCTCCTGCGGCCCGACGAGTACGACGTCATCACCACGCCCAACCTCAACGGCGACTACATCTCCGACGCGTGCGCGGCCCAGGTGGGTGGCCTGGGCATGGCCCCCGGCGCCAACGTGGGCGACGAGGTGGCGTGCTTCGAGGCGACCCACGGAACGGCGCCCAAGTACGCCGGGATGGACAAGGTGAACCCGGGCTCGCTCATCCTCTCCGCCGTGATGATGCTGGAGCACATGGGGTGGCAGGAGGCCGCCGATCGCGTGGTGCGCGGCATGGAGGGAGCCGTCGAGGCGAAGACCGTCACGTACGACCTGGAGCGGCAGATGGAGGGCGCCACGCTCCTCAAGACGTCGGAGTTCGGCGAGGCCGTCATCCGGCACATGGAGGGCTGATGGACGTCCGCGTCGTGGCGTCGGACGCGGCCGGCCGGCACGCCACGCCCCTGCTGGTCCTGCCGGTCCTCGGGGGCGGGGAGGGCCAGGTGCTCACGCCGGAGCTCACCGGCGCCCTGGCCGACGCCGTTCGCCACGCGCGCGAGGACCTGCGTCCCGCCGAGGGCGCCACGGTGGTGGTGAACACCGGCCTCGACGGCGGTCCGCGGAGGGTGGCCTTCATCGGCATGGGCGCCGCCGCGAGCCTCACCGCGGAGGGGGTGCGCCGCTTCGTGGGTCGGGCCGTGCGGACGGCGGAGGAGCGGCGTCTCCAGGCCCTGTCGGTCCACCTGGAGACGCTGGGGGATGTGGACGCGGTGACGCTGGCCCGGGCCGCCACCGAAGGAGGGACGCTTGCGGCGTGGCGGTTCCTGGAGCTCAAGACGGAGGTGGGCCGCGGTCCCGACGCCGAGCCACCGGCCCCCGAGGTGGAGGGGCTGGACCTGCTGCTGCCCGGTGCAGGCCGCGACGCCTCGGACGAGGGCGTGGGGGTGGGCAGGGCCGTGGCCGCGGGACAGCTCTTCGCCCGCACCCTCCAGAACCGTCCCGGCAACGTGGCCACACCGGCCCATCTGGGCGAGGAGGCCGAGCGCATGGCCGGCGAGGTGGGCCTCCACGTGGAGGTCTTCGAGCCCAAGCGCATCCGCAAGGAGCGCATGCACGCCCTGCTGGCCGTCAACCAGGGCTCGGACGAGGAGGCCCGCTTCATCGTCCTGCGCCACGACGGCGGCCGGAAGGGCGACCCGCCGCTGGTGCTGGTGGGGAAGGGCCTCACGTTCGACACCGGCGGCGTCTCCATCAAGCCGGCCAAGGGCATGGAGGAGATGAAGTACGACATGTCCGGGGGCGCCGCGGTCCTGGGCGCCATGCGCGCCGTCGCCGAGCTGGACCTGCCCCTCAACGTCGTGGGCCTGGTGCCCTCCACGGAGAACACCATCTCGGGCAAGGCCCTCAAGCCCGGCGACGTCATCCGCACACGGGCCGGCAAGAGCGTGGAGGTGGTGAACACCGACGCCGAGGGCCGCCTGATCCTGGCCGACGCCCTGGACTACGGCCAGGAGCTGAAGCCTGCCGCCATGGTCGATCTCGCCACCCTCACCGGCGCCGTGGTCATCGCCCTCGGGTCCCACGCGGCGGCCGTCCTGGGCACCGACGAGGGGCTTATCGAGGAGCTCAGGGAAGCCGGGGAGCGCGCGGGCGAGCGCTGCTGGCCCCTCCCCCTGTGGGACGAGTACCGCAAGCAGCTCGACAGCGACGCGGCCGACTTCATGAACGTGGGCGGACGTCCCGCCGGCACCATCACGGCCGCCGCGTTCCTGCGGGAGTTCGTGGGCGACGTTCCCTGGGGCCATCTGGACATCGCGGGCACGGCGTACGGGCAGGAGCCCCTCCCGTACCAGCGCAAGGGCGGATTCGGATTTCCCGTGCGCCTCCTGGTGGAGTGGGTGCGGAGCCGGGCCCGTTGACCCGGATCCCCCTCCGCCTGCGGACGCCCCGGTGCCGGAGTGCCGGGGCGTCTGCGCGTCCGGCCGCCCCGCGGCGGTGGGGGATCCTCGCGGCTCTGGTCTTCGCCGCGGCGTCCGGCGGGGCTTCCGCGGCCGCCGCCCAGGCGCCCGACAGCGTTCCGCGGCCCGACACCGTGACGGTGGTGGACACCGTGTCCGTGCCCGTCGCCGACACCCTGGTCCTGCCGGACACCTCTGACGTGCTGGTCGTGCCGGACACGGCGCTGGTGCGGGGCGACCCGGCGGCCGACTCCGTGCCCGCCGTGGAGACGTTCCACCGCATCCCCGATCTCGAGGGGGGTCCGCCCCCCGGCTTCGCCACCGGCGTCTGGGTGTTCGAGCGGGAGGACATCCTGGGGAGCCGCGCGGTCTCGCTGGCCGAGCTCGTAGGCACGGTCCCCGGCGTCATCCCGCTCCGGGGCGGCGATTTCGGGACTCCGCGGACGGTGACCGCCTTCGGCCTCGCCGGGGGCGGGATCCGGATCTTCTGGGACGGCATGGAGATGCTGCCCCTGGACGGCGGCGTCACCGACCTGTCCCACGTGGGTCTGGGCGGCGTGGAGCGGGTGCGGGTGGAGCGCCACGCCGGGGAGCTGCGCATCGACCTCACCAGCCTGCGCAACTTCGACCCCCGGCCCTACACCCTGGTGGAGGCGGGCACCGGCGACCTCTCCACCAACCTCTTCCGCGGCACGTTCGTCCATCCCCGGGCCCTGGGAGGCAGCCTGGGCCTCACCATGGATCGCCTGGACACCCGCGGCAGCCGCGGCGCCGAGACGGGCGTGCAGCAGGGGACGTGGCTGCGCTACACCTGGCACGGCGACGAGCGGTGGGCCGTGACGGGGGAGCTGCGCCGCATGAAGGCCGAGACGGAGGTGCCGGCCTTCCCCGCCACCTCGACGCGCACCGACTGGGTCGTGCGGGTCCGGGGGAGCCTCACGCCGGACCTGGTGGCCGAGGCGTTCACCGGTGAGTCCGACCTGGAGGCCGACGTGGACCCGGCGGTGGACGACGCCGGCGCGGTCCGCCGCGAGCGGCGCCAGCACGGCCTCCATGCCGCCTGGACGCCGGGCCCCGTCTGGATCCGGGGCGCCCTGCGGCTGCTCGGGGGCCACGACGTCCCTTCCAGCGCGCTGGAGCTCTCGGGCGGAGGCCACCTCGGCGGGGTGGGGGGCGCGGGCGCCTCCCTCTCCCGGGAGAGCTGGGAGGGCGAGGCGGCGACGCTGCTCGGGCTGCAGGCCTGGACTACGCCGCTGTTCGGCCTCTCGGGCTTCGCCACCTGGACGTCGGGAGGCCGGGGCGTCCGGGTGGATACGCTGGCCGTGCCTCCCGAGCCGGATCCCGGCGAGGGGGAGGAGGGCGAGGGCGAGGAGGAGCCGCCGGAGCCGGAGACGCCCCGGCCCACGCACCGCCTCACCGACCGCTCGGCGTTGCGCGTCGGAGCCGTCTGGCGCTGGCGTGGCGCCGAGCTGTCGGGCGCGGCCCTCGCCCTCGAGACCGATTCGCTGCCGCCCCTGGGCACGCCGCT
>JAHWKH010000217.1 GCA_019347995.1 Gemmatimonadota bacterium
CGATCTCGCCCAGCCGGTCCGCGACGGCGGGGGCGAGGTGCGGGGTGTCGTCATCGGCAGCCTGGCCCTCGAGAGCTTCCAGGATCTCCTGACATCCGCATCGATCACGCCCCGGGCGCTCCTCACCGTGACGGACCGGAACCGCGCCGTCGTCGCCCGCTCCCGCGGCGCGGAGGAATGGATCGGCCGCGTCCTGCCGCCGGAGAACGTGCGCGAGGAGGGGGTCGAGCCCGGCGTCGCCATCACCCGGGCCGAGGACGCCGAGGGAAGGCCCACCACGTTCGCGCGGGTGGAGATCCCCGCCGTGGGCTGGCGCGTGTTCGCCGGATTGCCCGATTCCATGATCTACGGTCCGGCCCGGCGGGCGGCCGCCCGCAACCTCGTCATCACCCTACCGCTCCTGCTCCTCGCCCTGGCCCTGGGTGCCGGGCTCTACCGCCGCGTGGGCGGCTCCCTGCGCGGCCTCGTGGCCGGCGTGGCCACGGCCGGCCCCGACGCCCCGGTGCCCGAGGAGGGGCCGGAAGAGGTCCGGGCCGTGGCGCGGGCCCTGAACCAGACGCTGGAGGCCCGGGCGCGGGCGGAGGACGCCGAGCGTCAGGCCAAGGAGCGCTACCGCTCCATCCTGGACAACGCCGTGTTCGGCATCTACCTCTCGTCCGCCGACGGCCGCGTGCTGGAGGTCAATCCAGCCCTGGCGGCGCTCCTGGGCTTCGATTCGGCCGACGAGCTGCGCGAGGCGGGCATGGAGTCCGTCTATGCCGATCCGTCGATCCGGTCCCGCCTGGTGGAGGAGCACTGGCCGACCCGCAAGCCCATCCGGGGCGAGGAGCTGGAGTGGCGCCGACGCGACGGCACCCCCATCACCGTCCGCCTCAACGGCAAGATCGTCGACGCCGCCGGCGACGAGCCGTTCTTCGAGGTCATCGTGGAGGACATCACCGAGCAGCGGGCCCTGGAGGAGGAGTACCGCCACACCCAGAAGATGGAGGCCGTGGGCCGGCTGGCCGGGGGCGTGGCGCACGACATCAACAACGTGCTCACCGCCGTTCTGGGCCACGCCACCCTTCTCCAGAGCCGCACGACGGACGACGAGGAGGCGACTTCCGGCGCCGCCGAGATCGTCGCGGCGGCCCGCCGTGCCTCGGCGCTCACCCGTCAGCTCCTCGCGTTCAGCCGCAAGGAGGTGATCCAGCCCCGGCTACTGGATCTCAACGAGGTGGTGGACGAGATCCAGCGCATGGTGCGGCGCCTCATCGGGGAGGACGTGAGCCTCGTCGTCCGGCTGCAACCGGAGCTTCCGCCCGTGAAGGCCGATCCGGGCCAGATGGAGCAGGTGATCCTGAACCTGCTCATCAACGCCCGCGACGCGCTTCCCCACGGGGGGCGCGTGGAGGTGACCACCTCGTGGACGCCTCCCGGGGTGGACGACATCGAACGGGCGCCGGGCGGATGGGTGAAGCTGGAGGTGTCCGATTCGGGAACGGGAATGGCGGCCGAGGTGCGGGACCGGATCTTCGAGCCCTTCTTCACCACGAAGCCGCCCGGCGAGGGGACCGGCCTGGGCCTCTCCACCGTCTACGCCATCGTGACGCAGGGGGGCGGCACCATCCACGTGGAGAGCGAGCCCGGAAGCGGCGCCGCCTTCGTCGTGTCCTTCCCCGCCGCCGAGGCCCGGCCGGTGGAGGATACCGTCGAGGCTCCCCCGGACGACGGGGAGCGAGGGCGGGGCACGATCCTCGTCGCCGAAGACGAGCCCAGCGTGCGCGACGTGGTGCGCCGGGTACTCGAGCGCTCCGGCTACCGGGTCGTGACGGCCGCCGACGGTGTGGAGGCCCTGGAGCTGGAGCGTGGCGGGGAGGAGTCCTTCGACCTCCTGCTCACCGATGTCGTGATGCCGGGCATGAACGGCCTGGAGCTCGCCGACAGGATCGCGCAGACGCTCCCCGGCCTTCCGGTGCTGTTCATGTCGGGCTACAACGAGAGCGAGGCGCTCCGTGCCCGGACGCGGGAGGACCCGGGCATCTTCCTGGCCAAGCCCTTCTCGCCCGACGAGCTCCTGGAGCGGGTGCGCGAACGGCTCGCCTCGAGCGGGGCGAGAACGCCGGCGGGTTGAGGCCGGAACCCTTCCGTCACGCCTTCGCGGCCATCCTGTGGAAGAGGGCCGTGAAGCTGTCGGAGACCTCCTGCATCGCCGTGATCGACAGTCCGTCGAGGCGGCGCCCCACCTCCTCCCCCACGAGGCCGCGCAGAAAGCGGCTGGGGTGCGTGAGATCCCAGTCCAGGAACGGCTCCGGTCCCCGGTCCAGGTTCTGGAGCACCCGCAGCACCAGGTAGGTGTCGTCGACGAGGCCCGCGAGACCCTGCGTCGCCTCGGGCATGAGATCCAGGGGCCGCAGGAAGTATCGCGTGGCGTGGTCCAGGACCGGGTTCACCACCGACTCCAGGTGGCGCTCCTCCGCTTCCTGGCGGGCGCGGGCCAGGAAGACCGGCACGCTCTCGATGATCTCCACGGCCACCGAGACCGCGTCCTCGACCTCGGCCTCCGTGGCGTCGGGCCAGCGAAGGCGGACGAGCCGCTCCAGGGACTCGGTGCCTCGACCCTTGGCGCTGTCGATGACCGCCTGGATGTCGTCGAGGCTCACGGCGCCTCCGCTGGGAACGGGTCGAAGATGGGTGGGAGGAAGGGGGACAACGTAGCACCCACCGATGAGGCCACAACCCCCGCGGACGCGAGCGCGCCCGCTTCAGCCTGCGAGCAGGCCCGCGAAGCGCTCCGCCATGCGCGGCCCCGCCCCCTCGTCCTCGTGCTTGAAGAAGACCCACGCCTCGTCCCACTCCGTCGCCTCCAGCCGCCGGGCCCAGTCCTCCAACAGCCCGTCGTCGTACGCCTCGCGCCGCAGGCGCGCGTAGCCCCACGGAGCGGTGGCCACGAGCGGCGGGTCCTTGTCCGCATCGCCGGTGTCGGCGGCGACGAGGGCGGCTCCACCCTGGCGCAGGACGTCGTACACCTCCTCGTCGAACCACGAGGTGCTGCGGAACTCGAAGGCCGCGCGCACGCCCTCCGGGACCCGGGCGAGGAAATCACGCAGCAGGCCCGCGTCCTTCTTGAGCCAGGGCGGCGTCTGGAAGAGGATCGGACCCAGGCGGTCGCCCAGCTCGCCCGCGGCGTCGCACAGGTACGCCAACGGATCGGCGGCGTCGGCGCCGAGCTTGGCCTGGTGCGTGATGCGCTTCGACGCCTTGAGGACGAAGGAGAAGCCGTCGGGCACCTGCTCCGCCCAGGAGCGCAGCACGTCGCGCTTGGGCAGCCGATAGAACGTGTTGTTGCACTCCACGCTGTTCAGGCGCCCCGCGTACCAGCCCAGCATCGCGTCGCTGGACAGGTCCTCGGGATACCACGGGCCCTTCCACTCCTTGTACGACCACCCGCTGGTGCCCACGTAGGCGCGCATTCCGCCTCCTGGCTCAGGTCCCGACCGCCGCCGCCTTCTCCCGGGCGTGCGCCGACAGCCCACGCGTGCCGCCCCGGAACGAGTACGCCTGGTATCCCACCCGCTGCATGACCTCGGCGAGATGGGCCGTCTGGACGCCGTGCTCGCAGTAGAGCACGTACGTCGTCTCCTTGGAAAGCTCCTTCATGTGCGACGCCACGTCCTCGGGCGTGCGGTGGCGCGCTCCGGGCCAGTGCCAGGCCCGGTACTGGTGCTCGGACCGGCAGTCGAAGACCTCCGCGCCTTCGGGGATATGGTCGATGAAGAGGTAGGGCCCCACCAGGTCCGCCGCCGACAGCGCGTGCAGGTCCAGGATCTCCCGGGCGGCCACGGCCCGCTCCAGGAGCGCGAGGTCGAGACCCTCCTCCTGGGCACGCGCCTTCTCCGGGGTCGAATGGGTGACGGGCCGGTCGGGGAGGATGGCGCAGTACTCGTGCACCCGTGCGCTCAGCGCCGCGGTGCCCACGTGCTCGGCCCTCCGGATGATGTCCTGCTTGTCCATACCCACCAGCGGCCGGAAGACCGGCAGCGTCGCGACCTCGTCGATGGCCCTCAGGTTGCCCAGGGTCTGGGACGAGACCTGCCCCAGCGACTCGCCCGTGATCAGCGCCTCGCCGCCCACGTCGCCAGCCACCTGCTCTGCGGCGCGGTACATGAGACGCTTGAGGACGAGCTGCCAGTAGCGCGGCTCCACCGTCTCCTTCAGGTGGTCGACCACGGCGTTGAAGTCCACCACGTGGAGTCGCGGCCGGTCGCCGAAGCTCCAGTCGTCGGCCAGGATCTTGGCGATGGAGGCCACCATCCGCTCGTAGGCGTCGCCGGCCATGTTGCAGAACACGTACTCCAGCGAGACGCCCCGGCGCAGCAGCAGCCACGCCGCCACGGCCGAGTCGAAGCCGCCGGAGACGAGGCACACGGCGGTGCCCTCCACGCCGAGCGGCAGCCCGCCTACCCCCTCCTCGCGGCCCGAGAAGAGGAACGCCTCGTCGTCGCGCACCTCCACGGAGACCGTGACCTCCGGGTGGTCGAGGTCCACCGTCGCGCCCGGGTTGAGCGCCGCGCCGAGCTGGACCCGCACGTCCTGGGAGCTGAAGACGTGGCGCCCCGAGCGGCGGGCGTCCACGGCATACGTGCGCCCGTGCACCGCCTCGTGGTAGAGCTCGCGCCCCGTCTCCACGATGAGGTCGAGCTCGGCGGGGATGCGCGCGTCGACTCGCGACACCGAGCTCACGCCGAACACCCGCGCCAGGCGCTCCCGCGCCC
>JAHWKH010000218.1 GCA_019347995.1 Gemmatimonadota bacterium
GCCGCCCGCCGGGGCGGTCTGGGCCCCCGACGCCGAGCGCGTGGCCGTCGTGGTCGGCGGCGAGGACCGTCCCCTGGCGCGGGGCGAGGACGGCTGGTGGCGGCCCGACGCGCCGCTCCGGCCCGGCACCGACTACGCGTTCCGGGTGGACGGGGAGGGGCCATTCCCCGACCCGCGCTCGCCGTGGCAGCCGCAGGGGGTGCACCGGCCCTCCCGGGCGGTGGACCACGGGGCGTTCGACTGGAGCGACGCCGCCTGGCGCGGCTTCCACCTGCCCTCGGCGGTGCTCTACGAGCTGCACGTCGGCACGTTCTCCCCCGAGGGCACCTTCGAGGGGGCCGCGCGCCGGCTCGACCACCTGGTGGACCTGGGCGTGGACGCCGTGGAGCTTCTCCCGGTGAACGCCTTTCCGGGCCGCCACGGATGGGGCTACGACGGCGTGGCGCTGTGGGCGGTCCACGAGCCGTACGGGGGTCCCGAGGGCCTGAAGCGCTTCGTGGACGCCTGCCACGCCCGGGGGCTCGGCGTCGTGCTGGACGTCGTCTACAACCACCTCGGTCCTTCGGGAAACTACCTGGGCCGGTTCGGCCCCTACTTCACGGAGACCTACCACACGCCGTGGGGCTCGGCGGTGAACTTCGACGGAGCCGGCAGTCACGAGGTGCGCGCCTTCGTGGTGGAGAACGCGCTCGCGTGGCTGCGGGACTACCACCTGGACGGCCTGCGGCTGGACGCCGTGCACGCCATCCTGGACACCTCCGCGGTCCACGTGCTGGAGGAGATGGCCGAGCGCGTCGAGGCGCTCGCCGGCGCGCTGGGCCGGCCCCTGTGGCTCATGCCCGAGAGCGATCTCAACGACCCACGCCTCGTCCGCGGCCGCGACGCCGGCGGCTACGGGCTCGACGCCCAGTGGTCCGACGACCTCCACCACGCCGTGCACGCCGCGCTCACCGGCGAGCGCACCGGCTACTACGCCGACTTCGGAGCCCTGGGCGACGTGGCGACGGCGCTGCGCGACGCGTACGTGTACGCCCGCCGCTTCTCCTCCTACCGGGGCCACGTGCACGGGCGCCCCGCCGGCGACCTCCCGGGCCACCGCTTCCTCGGATACCTCCAGAACCACGACCAGGTGGGCAACCGCGCCCGGGGAGAGCGCATCGGCCACCTGGTCTCGCCAGGACGCCAGAAGGTCGGCGCGGCGCTGGTGCTCACGTCGCCGTTCGTGCCCATGCTCTTCCAGGGCGAGGAGTGGGCGGCGTCCGCCCCGTTCCAGTACTTCACCGACCACGAGGAGGAGGAGCTGGCCGAGGCGGTGCGCGGGGGGCGGCGGCGCGAGTTCGCCGCGTTCGGCTGGAGCCCCGAGGAGATCCCCGATCCCCAGGACCCCGCCACGTTCGAGCGCTCGAAGCTGGACTGGGAGGAGCGCGGCGAGCCCGCGCACCGCGACATGCTGGCGTGGTATCGATCGCTGCTGGCGCTGCGTCGCCGGATCCCCGAGCTGGGAGACGGCCGGCGCGACCGCGTGGAGTCCGCCGTCGACGAGCGGGCGGGGACGCTGGTGGTGCGCCGCGGCCCGGTGACGGTGGCGTGCAACCTGGGCGACGCGCCCGTCGACGTGGCCGCGTCCGGTGAGCTGACGCTGGCCTCCGACGAGGGCGTCCGCCGGGACGGCGACGCGCTCCGCCTCCCGCCGGACACCGTGGGCGTGCTGGTGGGACCCTAGAAGACCCGCTCGAGCGCCTGGGTGGCGGCCGCCGTGGCGAGCCCGTACACCACGTGCGCCCCCAGCGCCTTCACGTGCTCCGCCGGCTCCTGGGCGGTGGGACCGTCCGAGAGCCCCAGCATCGGCACCAGCACCTCGTCGTTCATGAGCCACGCCCCGGCCCCGAAGAGGAGGCCGCCGCCCAGGTCGAGCCCGTCGCGGGCGTCGCCCCTGAGGAGTCCGTAGAGGCCTCCCAGGGCCAGTCCCGTGGCCCAGTGGATCTCGGTGGCCCGTGTCCCGCGGGTCTCGTCCGACGGCTCCTCGCCGTAGAGCTTCGTGTAGGCGACGCGCCCCATCGTCTCGGGGGCCGATTCCTCCTCGCGGTTGAACGGCCCCACCACCGAGATGTCGTCCAGGGGCCCCTCGCGCTCCTCGGTGTCGGGGCCGTCTCCCGAGGACTCCCGACGCTGCTCCTCGGCCCGCTCCGCCTCCTCGTCGTCGGGCAGGGCCGCGGCGAGGGCCTGCCAGAACCGGTTCATCGCCATCGTACCGAGGACACCGCCCGCCATGCCCAGGATGGCGTCCCTCCATGGATTGCGGGGCGGCCTGCGGATCTCGATCCCGTCGCTGTGATAGATGGCCATGGGTCCTCCTGCTTCATGGGTCCACGTCGTCGCCGGCCGGCGAAAAGGCTCACGATCCGTGCCAGCTTGCCCCCTTCCGGGAGCGGGACGAGGTTTGAGCGCCTCGAGCGCCCCCCGCATCCCCGAGACCATGCCACGCAGCCCCTCCCGCCGTCGAACCCTCCTCGCCGTAGCCGCGCTGGTGGCGGCCGCCCCCCTCTCCGCGCAGGAGACCTTTCGCCCCGGCCTGCACGAGCCCGATCTCGCCCATCGCGTGGAGATCCGGCGCACCGTCCACGGCGTGCCGCACATCCTCGCGGAGGATCTCCGTGCCGCGGCGTTCGCGCTGGCCTGGGTCCAGCTCGAGGACTACGGGGAGGTCGTGCCGCTGGGGCTGGTGGAGGCCCGTGGCGACGCCGGGCTGGTGCTGCCCAGGGACAGCGTCGACGTGGACGACCAGGCCCGGTCGCGGCTCGCGCACCGGCGCGCCGTGGAGGCCTTCCCGCGTCTCGACGCCGACGCGCGCGACGTGTACGAGGGCTTCGCGGCGGGCGTGAACCGGTGGCTGGCGCTGAACCCCGACGGCGCCCGACCCGGGATCCACGCCGACTTCACCGGGATGGACGTGCTGGCGCAGGAGGTCTCGGTGCCGGGACCGGGCGCCGCCCGGGGGGTGCTGGAGCGGCTCCGGTCCCGCGACCGGGGGGAGCACGGCGTGGAGGGCACGGCCCCGGCCCACGGGGTGGATCGCGTTCCGGGCGGCGGGGCCTCGCCGCGTCTCTTCCCCGAGGACGGCGACCCCGCCGCGCCTCCCGGCGCCGCCGGCTCCAACGCCTGGGCCCTGGGGCCGTCGCGCACCGAGTCGGGCAACACCATCCTGCTGCGCAATCCCCACCTGAGCTGGACGGCCGGCTACTACGAGGGGCACGTCACCGTTCCCGGAGTGCTGGACTTCTACGGCGACTTCCGCATCGGCGGGCCCTTCGGCATCATCGGCGGCTTCAACCAGCGCCTGGGCTGGGCCACGACCAACAACAGCCCCGACCTGGAGGAGGTGTACGCGCTGGAGGCCGATCCGGCGCGGCCCGACCGCTACCGCTTCGACGGCGCCTGGCTGCTGGTGCGCATCGAGCGCGTGACGGTGCCCTTCGCCGACGCCCGCGACAGCACGGTGGAGATGGCGTTCACCCATCTCGGGCCCGTGGTGCACAGCGAGCCCCGCACGCTCTACGTGCTGCGGGCCGCCGGCGACGGGGAGTGGCGCGTGGGCCAGCAGTTCCTGCGCATGATGCGCGCTCGCTCGCTGGACGAGTGGACCGAGGCCATGAAGCTGCGCGCCCGCGTCGCGTCGAACTTCACGTACGCCGACGCCGACGGGAACATCGGCATCGTATGGAACGCCGGGGCGCCCGACCTGCCCCACGCCCACGGCGGCGACTCCCTGGCCATCCCGGCCCGCCGCACCGCCGACGTGTGGACGCGCTACGTGCCGTGGGACGAGCTGCCCATCCTGCTCAACCCGCCGGGCGGCTACGTGCACAACGAGAACGACGAGTTCCACCACGGCAACCTGAACGCCGTCTTCGACGCGGGAGACTTCCCGCCGTCGTTCCCCGAGCCGCGCCTGCGGCTGCGGAGCCAGCACTCCCTCGACCTCGTCGCAGGCGACGACCGCCTCTCCCTGGAGGAGGTGGTGCGCAGGAAGCACAGCTACCGCATGCTCCTGGCGGAGCGGGTGAAGGACGACCTGGTGGCGGCGGTGCGCGCCGCGGGTCCCGGGGGCGAGGTGGCCGACGCCATCGACCTCGTCGCCCGCTGGGACGGCCGCGCCGCGCCGGACAGCCGGGGCGCCGTCCTCTTCGAGGCGTGGTGGGAGCGCTACGAGGAGGGGGCCGGCGACGCGCCGTCGACGCCGGAGTCGGCGGGCTTCTCGGCCCCGGCCGAGCGCCTGTTCGCCCGACCGTGGAGCCCGGATGCTCCCGCCAGCACCCCCCGAGGGCTGGCCGAGCCGGAGCGGGCGGCGCGCGCGTTCGCCCGTGCGGTCGAGGCCACCGAGGCGCGCTGGGGATCCTGGGACGTGGCGTGGGGCGAGGTGCACCGGGCCCGGGTGGGCGACGAGGACCTGCCGGTGGGCGGCTGCGACGGGCTGCTGGGCTGCTTCCGCGTCCTCTGGTTCACCGAGGACGACGACGGCAAGCTGCGCGTCTCGCACGTGCGCGGTCCGCTCATCATCGCGTACCGCTTCACCCAGCACATGAACGCCGACGGCCTTCTGCCCGGCGGCTCGACCGTCACCTGGCCGTACTTTTGCGGCAACCTGTTTCCCTGTCACTCGCTGCCGGCCGACGGCACGACGTTCACCCTCGCGCTCGATGGAATCCCCGAGGGGCACGCCGCGGTCTTCCCACCGTCGATCGATACC
>JAHWKH010000219.1 GCA_019347995.1 Gemmatimonadota bacterium
CCTGCTACGCGCTCAGGATCTCCGGCGCGCGTCCGGCGCCGGCCGGGACGTAGCCGCGCCGAGGGGCGGACGTCGCGGGTCGCCGCGGGAGTCTGCCTGGCACCGGCTCAGGCCGATGCATCCAGCTCCAGCCCGCCTGCTCGAGATCGCGTGCGACCATGCCGGGGGCGGGATTCGAACCCGCATGGGGTCTCCCCCGGGGGATTTTAAGTCCCCTGTGGATGCCAGTTTCACCACCCCGGCGGCAGGGCGGAAGGTAGGGCGCGGCGCTCGGTCACCGCCAGCCGGGGCCGCCGCCTCGGGCGAGGCCCGGCAGCTCCCACCCTGGACCGATCGGTATGACCCCGTGTATGGTGAGCCCGTCACCTCGCGCGTCGCGGGGAGGCTTCCCATATTCCTCATCCCACCGTCATCGGTCCCGGGTCCTCGCGGTCGAGGCCGGGTCCTGGTTTGCCGGTTTCACACATCAGCCCGCACCCCCAACCTCTTCACGCGAGAGGCCATGCCCGTTCTTCGACGGCTGCTCTGCGCCGCGCTCCTCCTGGGAGCGGCGGCACCCCTCCACGCCCGCCAGGTCCAGGTCACCGACGCGGAGATCGACCAGCTCATCGCAGAGCTCGACCGGCGCTCCGCCACGGCCCGTCACATGCTCGAGAGCATGCGCATGGGACGGGTGCCCGTGGTCATCGGAAGCCACCATCAGATGGTCTCCGACGTGACGCGCCTCAGCCGCGAATGGGCACCGGAGACGCGCCGGCCCGTGGGCTTGATGGCGGCGTCGTTCGCGCCGGGCGAGGAGCGCAGGCGCGTGAACAGGATCCTCATCGCCCTCGACATCGCCCTGGTCGACGAGATCTTCGCCGAGGCACGCGATCAGCCCAGCCGCGTGTCCTGGGACGTCATCCGGCGTGAGGAGATGCTGGCGGTGCTGGGGCACGAGCTGTCCCACGCATACGGCCTGGTCCTCCGGGACGGCGATGTCGGAGGCCAGTGCGAGGATCCGACCGAGGGCGCCGACCCGTCGACGTCGTGCGTGGTGGTCTTCGAGAACCTGATCCGCTCCGAGCTCGGCATCCCCCTCGACTGGGGCTACGGGATGTCGTCTCCGGCCCAACTGGCGGCGCGCTACGAGGCCCTGGCGGAGCGCCAGGAGATGCTGGGCGACATCAGCTACCGTACGCTCCGCTTCCTGCGCACCTTCGTCGCCGAGGGCACCGCCAACTGAGGGGGGCGGCTCCGCCGTCGACGAAGCCGGGCATCGTGCATCGGCGTGGGTGGGGCCCAGCGCTCGGGCCTAGTAACGCGGCCCACCCCATTACTCGGACAGGCTCCTAGAGGCTCTTGGCCAGCGTCTTGAGGGAACGCAGCTCGGCGGCCCGCACGTAGTCGCCCGCCGCGCCGCGCACGCTCTCGATGAGGGCGCCCGCCGACACGTCCTCTCGGGGCCGGACGAGGTACTCCAGGACGGAGCCGCCGTCCGCCGAGGGGACGATCTCGGCGAGGCTCCAGCGCACGGCCAGCCCCTCGAGCACCGCCTCCACGGCGGGCTGGGCCTCGGCCGGCCTGGGGGTGTGCACCAGGAGCACCGAGTAGGCCTTGCGCTCCTTCTTGTCGTCCCCGGCCGCACGCAGGTAGCCCTCCATGCGCGCCACCCGGTGCGCCACCTCCTGGACCTCGTGGGGCGTCATGGCCTCGAGGAGGCGCTTGTCGCCGAACGACACGGCGCTGCCCGCGGAGCCGGGACCGGCCAGCACGTCGCCCAGCCCAAGGGGGGCGTTGCGACCTTTCTGGTCCAGGTAGATGTTGCCGAATCCCATCTTCCACAGCGTGAGATCCACCCCGGCGAACACCGCCGAGAGCACGGCGGCGATGCTCAGGGCCTGCACCCCCGACGCCAGGCCCACGCCGATGGCCAGGAACACGTAGACGGCGTCCTTGGTGTCGTCGAGCGTGGTGCGGAAGCGCACGGCCGCCACGATGCCCGCCAGGCTGAACGCAAGCGCCAGGCTGTTCTGCACCACGATCACGATGCCCGTTACGGCCACGGGCAGGATGAGCAGCGTGTGGACCACCGACTGGTCATAGCCCACGCGCCGCTTGATGAGCAGATAGCTGAGCGCCACGGGGATCATCACCGCCAGCGCGCCCAGCATCGAGACGGCGGCCACCGCCATGTCCCCGGTCACGCCGAAGGAGGTGCCGAATCCCACGACGCCTCCCTCCGGACCCAGGGCGCCGCCCAGGTCGTCCCCGATTCCGCGGAGCCGGTCCATGGTGAACGCGGCCCGCACCACCGGGGAGAGCTCCCACAGCACCACGCCCGCCACGAAGAGGAGGGCGTACAGGAGGGCGATGGTGAGGAGCGGCCGGCCGTCGCCGCCCGTCCGCCTCCCCCCCTCAGATCCGGAGCTCGTGTCCGAACTCATCGAGGAGGATGTCGTCGTAGTGGTCCGCCTGCGCGGCCGTCCAGAGCAGGAGGTCGATGAGGTCGGAGGGATCGAGGTGCGCCACCGGGTTCGCTGACGTGAGCCAGGCGACACCGTCGTCCACCGAGAAGGCGGCGCGGCCGCCGAAGCCGTGGTTCAGGGCCAGCAGGCGGTCGGTGAAGGCCCCCCGCGCCGCCCCCGTCGGGACCGCCATGATCTTGAGCCGCACCCGCATGACGTACGCCCCGGGCTCGTGCTCGTCCGGGACGATGGAGACGTGCCCCGCCGCCGAGCCCCTCCGCAGCGGCTCCTGGAAGGCCTCCAGGCTGGCGCCGTCTTCCAGGCGGTCGAGGAGCCGGCCCACCAGCTCCCCGAGGGCGGCGATCTCGCTCATGGGGCTTCGGGCGCCCGGGAGAGGGTCACGCGCAGGTCGTCGATGTAGTAGGCGCGCTCCGTCTCCCAGGTGCCCCACACGCCCACGTGGACCCAGAGGTCCCCGTCCTCGCTGGACATGAGCGTGGTGGTGTAGCTCCGCTCCAGCCAGGTGACGCCCTCGTCTTCGGCGCCCCCGGTGTCGTCGCGGGGAGACAGCTCGCCGGCGACCTCGGGGTCCGTCGCCGTCGCGCCCGCGAGCACCCTCCAGAGGTTCACGTCGCCGAAGTCGGAGGTGCCGAAGTCGAAGGCGATCTCCACGGTGTAGGCCGTGTCGGGCGCGACGTCGAAGCGTCGCTCGATCCATATCCTGCCCTGCCCGTTGAGGTTGTCGAGGCGGAGCCGCACCGCGTTGGACCCGTCGGAGGCGTGCTCGCCGGTCACGTCCACCTCCCAGTCCACGAGGGGGTCGTCCAGGTCCGTGCCGTCGGGCAGCCACCCGTCCAGCCCGCTCTCGAACGAGTAGCTCAGGTCGTACTCGGGCTCGAACACGATGTCGTCGCCCTGGAAGTCGCAGGCGGCGAGCAGCGGGAGCGCGAGGAGGAGCGGAAGCCCGGGGAATCGGATCATGGAGAGGCGGCGAGGGTTCAAGGGGCCCTGTGCGGCTCCAGCAATATACAGCCACGGCAAGGAGGACGCGCCCGTGAGGCCCGAGCGCTTCCGGCGGCTCCGGGAGGTCCTGGACCGGCGCCAGCCGGACCTGACGGTCCTCATGGAGCGCGTCGACAAACCCCACAACTTCTCCGCGATCCTGCGCAACTGCGACGCCGTGGGGGTCCTGGAGGCCCACGTGGTGCCTCCGCGCCACGGGCTGGACCTGTCCCAGGCCACGTCCGCGGGCACCGACAAATGGGTCGCCGTGCGCCGCCACGCCGACGTCGCCGCCGCCGCGGAGCACCTGAAGGCCCTCGGCTTCGGCCTCGTGGCGGCCCATCCCGCGTCCGACGCGGTGGACTACCGGGACGTGGACTTCACGGCCCCCACCGCCCTGCTCATGGGCGCGGAGCTGCACGGCCTGGGCGAGGAGGCGCTGGCGCTGGCCGATGTGCGCGTGATCGTGCCCATGGAGGGCATGGTGCGGTCGCTCAACGTCTCGGTGGCCACGGCCCTCCTCCTGTACGAGGCGCGCCGCCAGCGCGAAGAGGCGGGCATGTACGAGCGGCCCCGCCTCCCCGCCGACGTGTACGAGCGGCTGCTGTTCGAATGGGCGCACCCGCGCCTTGCCCGCGACTACCGCGGCCGCGGCGAGCCGTACCCGGCCCTCGACGAGGAGGGAGGCGTTCTCGCGCCCGGAGGCATCCCGGGGACGCCGGGAAATCCCAGGAGCCGGTCCGAGTAGGCGCCTCCCTCAGGGGTAGAGGCGCTCCAGCGTCCATCGGTCCGCATCGCGCCGGTACACGAACCGGTCGTGGAGGCGGTTCGCCCCCTCCTGCCAGAACTCCACGCGCCGCGGCACGACCCTGAGGCCGCTCCAGTGGGGCGGGCGCGGAACCGGACCCTGGGAATGGCGATCCTCCAGCTCACGGAAGCGTGCCTCCAGCGCCTCCCGGCTCTCCAGCACCTCGCTCTGGAACGACGCCCACGCCCCGACCCGGCTGCCCACGGGGCGGCTCGCGAAGTACGCGTCGGCGTCCTCGTTCGCCACCGGCTCCACGTCGCCCTGGGCCCTGACCTGCCGGCCCAGGCCCTCCCAGTAGAAGGTGAGGCCGGCGCGGGGGCGTGCCGCCAGGGAGCGCGCCTTGCGGGAGCGGAGGTTGGTATAGAAGACGAAGCCGCGGGCATCGTGGTCCTTGAGCAGCACGATGCGTCCCTCCGGGTAGCCGTCGTCGTCCACGGTCGAGAGGCACATGGCCTCGGGCATGGCGAGTCGGCTCTCCTC
>JAHWKH010000021.1 GCA_019347995.1 Gemmatimonadota bacterium
ATCCCGACGGGTGGAGCGGGGTCTGGAGCCCGGACGAGCACGGACGACGAGGAGACGGAATGGCGGACATGACGGGACGGGTGGCACTGGTCACCGGCAGCACGAAGGGCATCGGGCTGGCGGTGGCGGAGGCGCTGGTGGACGCCGGCGCCGACGTGGTGGTCACCAGCCGCACGCCGGACGACGTGGCGCGGACGGCGGAGCGCCTGGATGGGGCCGGCTCCGGCCGCGTGATCGGGATCCCCTGCGACGTGCGCGATCCCGACGCCTGCGCGTCGCTGGTGGAGGACACGGTGGAGCGGCTGGGCAGGCTGGACGTGCTGATCAACAACGCGGGGGTCGGCATCTTCGATTCCATCCTCGAGATGTCGGTGGAGGACTGGCGCCTCCAGATCGACACGAACCTGGGCGGCGTGTTCTACTGCTCCAAGGCCGCCGCGCCCCACCTCTCGCGCAGCGGCGACGGCTGGATCGTCAACATCGGATCGCTCGCGGGTCGGAACACCTTCGCCGGCGGAGCGGGCTACAACGCCAGCAAGTTCGGCCTGGTGGGGATGAGCGAGGCCATGATGCTGGACCTCCGCTACGAGGACGTGCGGGTGAGCATGATCATGCCGGGCAGCGTGAACACCTGGTTCCGCGGGCGCGAGCAGGTGGAGGAGCGGGACTGGAGGCTGGAGGCCGAGGACGTGGCGCGGGCGGTGCTGGACCTGATTGCCTACCCCCCCGGCGCCCTGGTCTCGCGCGTCGAGATGAGGCCGACGCGCCCGCCGAAGAAATGAGGGAGGAGGAGGGGGCGGCGGCCCTCGCGGCCCTGGTGGCCCGCACCCGCGGGCTGCAGCCGTGGCGCCGGGTCTTCCACGTCGGCAACGGGATCGTGCTCGCGTGGCTCCCCGCGGCGTCGGGGCTCTCTCGCCCCGCCGTGCTGGGCGCCCTCGCGGGCCTGTTCCTCGTTCTGCTGGCCGCCGACGTGGCCCGGCTTCGCAGACCCGGCCTCAACGCGCTCTTCTTCGGCCTCTTTCCATCGCTGGCGTCGCCCCGGGAGGTCGGCCGGGTCGCCTCGTCGACCTGGTTCGTGCTGGGCGTCCTGCTCGCCTACGCCGTCTTCCCTTGGCACGTCGCGGTGCCGGCCATCCTGGTGCTGGCCGTGGCCGATCCGGCGGCCAGCGTCCTGGGTCGCCTCCTGGGGCGGCGACGGGTGGGGAAGGGATCCCTGGAAGGTGGGCTGGCCTTCCTTCTGGTGGCCACGGCCGTCCTGGGTCCCGCCGTGGGCTGGGCGCCGGCGCTGGCGGTCGCCGTGGGCGTCACGATGGTCGAGCTCCTGCCATGGCGGCTGGACGACAACCTCACCATCCCGATCGCCGCGGCGTCGATGCTCTGGCTCGTGGGCGTGTAGGGACACCCGGGCGCGGCCCTTCCGTCGCTCCTTCCCTCGGGTCATGTTCACGACGCCGTCCGCACCGGGCGGCCACGCGAGGACGAACCGTGAACGGGGTCGACCGATGGCGGACGGATACCGGACGGAGAAGGATTCCCTGGGTGAGGTGAGGGTGCCCGAGAAGGCGCTCTACGGCGCCCAGACCCAGCGGGCCTTCGAGAACTTCCCCATCAGCGGCCAGCGCTTCGGCCGGCGCTTCATCCAGGCGCTCGGCCTCATCAAACAGGCGTCGGCCCAGGCCAACGCCGCGCTCGGAACCATCGATGGCACCGTGGCCCGGGCCGTGGCCGAGGCCGCCGGCGAGGTGGCCGACGGACGCTGGGACGACCAGTTCGTCGTCGACGTCTACCAGACCGGCTCGGGGACCTCGACGAACATGAACGCCAACGAGGTCATCGCCCGCCGCGCCACGCAGATCCTGGACGGCGACACACGGGTCCACCCCAACTACCACGTCAATTTCGGCCAGTCCTCCAACGCCGTGATCCCGACGGCCATGCACGTGGCGGCGCGCCTGGCGATCGTGCACGAGATGGTCCCGGCCCTGGAGCACCTGGCGGACGCCCTGCGTGAGAAGGCCTCGGCGTTCGACGGGATCATGAAGTCGGGCCGCACCCACCTCATGGACGCCACGCCCGTCCGGCTCGGGCAGGAGTTCGGCGGCTACGCCGCGCAGGTGGTGCGTGGAGTCGAGCGGGTGCGCCGGGTGTCCGAGGAGCTGGCCGAGGTCGCCCTGGGCGGCACCGCGGTGGGGACCGGCATCAACACCCATCCCGAGTTCGCCGGCCGCGCCATCGCCGGCCTCTCGGAGTCGTCGGGCCTCTCGTTCCGTGAGGCCGAGGACCACTTCGAGGCGCAGGGCGCCAAAGACGCCGTGGTGAGCGCGTCCGGCGCCCTCAACACGGTGGCGGTCAGCCTGATGAAGATCGCCGATGACGTCCGCTGGCTCTCCAGCGGGCCCACGTCCGGCATCCACGAGATCGCCCTTCCCGCGATCCAGCCCGGCAGCTCCATCATGCCGGGCAAGGTGAACCCGGTCATGAGCGAGGCGCTCATGATGGTCTCGGCCCGGGTGTCGGGGAACCACACCACCATCACCATCGGCGGGGGCCGCGGGAACTTCGAGCTCAACGTGATGATGCCGGTGATGGCCCAGGCGCTCCTCGAGTCGGTGACGCTCCTGGCCAACGGTGCCCGGGCGTTCGCGGACCGCTGCGTGCGCGGCATCGAGGCCAACGAGGAGCGCTGCCGGGAGCTGCTGGAGAAGAACCCCTCCATCGCCACCGCGCTGAACCCCTACATCGGCTACGACAAGGCTGCCGAGGTGGCCAAGCAATCGGCGAAGGAGGGGCGCTCGGTACGGGACGTGGTGGAGGAGCGGGGGCTGCTGCCCCCGGACGAGCTCGACGAGGCGCTGGACGTCCGGGGCATGACCGAGCCGGGGCTGCCCGGCTGAACGCGAAGCGCCGCCGGGGCCCGCGCCGCGTCAGGCGCTGCGGAGATCCATCTCCTCGGGCTGATCGATCGGGAGATCGGCCGCCGGCAGCCCCCCCTCGGGAATGACGCGCGTGACGGTGCCGTCGAGGTGGAGCGGATAGGCCCAGGCGTCGCCGTAGCGGACGACCTGGAGCAGCTCCGGCTTGCCGTTGGCGGGCGGGGGCACGGGCTCGGTCACCTGCCGCCAGACCCTGTCCACGAGGGACATGCGCTCGCTCACCGAGTCGGCCCACATGGCCAGGCGGATCCGCCGGCGGTGGTGCACGGTGAGGGGTCGCACGATGCGACGGTGGCCGGGGAAGGCGTGGGAGAGGAGGAACGTGAGCGCCTCGGCCTCCCCCACCGGCTCGACGTCCGGGACCGAGACCCCGGGCGTCTTCACCCGGCGGCGGTCGCTCAGGTCCAGGTAGCCGTCCGCGCTGATGCGTAGCCTGCGTCGCATGCTCGTCCTCGCTCTCTCATCGGATCGGGTGGAAGGGCGCAGAGGTGCCGCGCCGTGGAGCTGTCCCTTCTCAAGCCACGTGCCTGGCAGGCCGGAATGGCGATTGCGCCGCCCAAGTCGTTGCTCGGCAGTGGGTTGGCGGACCAGGAGGCGATGCGGCAGCGAGGGTGGAATCGGCTGGATTTCGGCACCCGGCGACCGGCATCGGCAAACTTTTCCGAACGGAAGGGCGGGATGGGCCTACGGAAGCGGCACGACGAGCTGGGCGCCCACGTCTCGTCGGCGGGGGGCGTGGACCGCGCGCCGGCGCGGGCCGCCGAGCTCGATGCGCGGGTCCTGCAGCTCTTCACCAAGCAGCCCAGCCGCTGGCGGGAGCCGGAGGTGGACGAGGCGCTCGCGGAGCGCTTCCGCGCGGCTCGGGAGGAGGAGGGCATCGAGGTCGCCGGCAGCCACGACTCCTATCTCATCAACCTCGCCTCCCCCGACGATGCCCTGCGCGAGCGGTCGGAGACCTGCTTCCAGGGCGAGCTCACCCGGTGCGCGGCGCTGGGGCTCGACTTCCTGGTGACACACCCCGGCAACGCCACCGACGGGGACGAGGCGGCGGGCGTGCGCCGCAACGCGGAGGCGGTCGGCCGCGCCCTGGCCGCCGTCGACGCCCCCACCCGCGTCCTCCTGGAGCTCACGGCGGGCAGCGGGACCTCGGTGGGCGGCAGCTTCGACCTCCTGGCGGACATCCTGGATCGCATCCCGGCGCCGGAGCGCGACCGCGTGGGGGTGTGCGTCGACACCTGCCATGCCTGGGCCGCGGGATACGATCTGGCATCCGACTACGACGGCGTGTGGGCGCGCTTCGGGGAGGTGCTGGACCTGGAGCTCATCGGGCTGTTCCACCTGAACGACTCGAAGACCCCGTTCGCCTCCCGGAAGGATCGCCACGAGGACATCGGCGAGGGCACGCTGGGCGACGCCCCGTTCCGGCGTCTCCTCCTCGACCCGCGCTTCCGGGACGTTCCCAAGCTGATCGAGACGCCGAAGGAGCCGGACGTGCTCACGGCGGACCGAAGGAACCTGGCGCGGCTCCGGGCGCTCAGGGCCGAAGGGTAGGACGCCCGCCGCGCGGGTCCCTCTCGGGACGTCCACGTGTGGACTCGGCGAGGGCTCTCGCCGGGCGGCGCTAGTCGGCGCTCGCCGTGGCCGGTCGCTCGAAGCGTCCCACCTTGAGGCCCCGCTGGGACGGGTGCGTCACGACGCGCCCGAACCGCCGCCGGAACATGAGCGCCAGGATCAGCAGGAACCCGAAGGCGCACACGATGACGGGGCCGGTGGTGAGGTCGAGGGAGAACGACAAGCCGATCCCCAGCATCACCGCCAGGATGCCCGAGGCCCACGCGAGGAGCAGCGCGCCCCGGAAGGTGCGCGCGTAGAAGAAGGCGATCACGGCTGGGATCACCAGGACGCTGAACACCATGAGCACCCCGGCGATCTGCACCGAGGACGTGATGATCACGCCGACCGTCGCGAAGAAGACGAAGTCCCAGACGCGCACGTGGGGCGTCCGCTCGGCGTCGAACGTGATGCCCAGCATGCGGTCCCGCAGGAGGAAGTGGAACAGGCCGATGGCGCCGTACGAGAGCGCCACCTTGAGCACCGTCGGCCAGGTCACCCAGATGAGGGAGCCGGTCAGGGTCTCCCTCAGGTGCTCCGAGCCCTCTGCCGAGAAGCTGGAGAGCAGGATCACGGCGGCCGATGCCACCACGTACGTGATCCCGATGATGGCCTCCTGGGGGACGGGGGAGTCGTCCATCCGCGAGACGCTGAAGATGAGCGCGCCCAGGAGCGTGAAGCCGAACGACCACACGTAGGCCATGCTCGACCCGTGCGCCGCTCCGAGGAGGAAGGCCACCGTTCCTCCCAGGGCCGCGATCTGGGCCAGCGCCAGGTCCACGAAGATGACCTCCCGCTCGATGACGTGGAGCCCGAAGTAGGCGTGCGTGAGCACGATGATGAGCCCGGCGGCCAGGGGCGTGAGCAGGAGGTCTAGCATCGGCTACGCCTCGGTGACGCCGGCGTCCTCGAAGGCTTCGTCCACCTCGCCGATCCAGTGGTCGACCAGGTCGAAGTAGGTGTCGATCCCGGCCCGCGGATTCGGGTAGAACGGCACCACGAGGGGCACGGCGCCGCCCCGCTCGGCGACCTGCCGGACCTGGTCCTCGCTGTAGTAGCTGGGGGCGATGACCACGCCGATGCCTTCCTCGCGCATCAGCGCGATGAGGCGCACCACGTGCCGGGGCGTCGGCGGGATGCCGGGCTTGGACTCGACGTAGTCGGCGCAGGTGACGCCGAACCGCTCCTCGAAGTACGCCCAGTCCTTGTGATAGCAGATCATCCGCTGCCCACGGAAGTCCGACGCCCGCTCCAGCCACCCGCCCAGGAAGCTGCGCAGCGGCCGCCCCTGGAAGCGTTGGCGCTCGAGGAAGGGGAAGAGGTTCCCGGACAGCGCGAGCTGCTCCAGCGCCTCCCCGCCCAGGATTTCCACCAGCCGCTCGCCGAAGAGGCGGCGGTAGGTGTCCGCCGTGAAGGTGGCCAGCCCCCGGTCGAAGGCGGCTGCCCGCTCGGGCGCCACCCGCTTGAGACCCCGGGTGATGTTGCGCGCCACCTGCAGCGCGCGCAGCGGATCGGTGTGGAGGTGGGGGTTGCCGTAGATGTGGATGTCGCCCTGGCTCCGGTCCGCCGACTCGGGAATGTCCAGCAGCTTGATGCCGGTGTAGGCGGTGACGTATCCGCGCCCACCCTCCAGCACGTCGTTGTTCCCGGCACGGTCCAGCAGCGACGGCACCCACAGCTCCAGGTCCAGGCCGGTCGTGATGAACAGGTCGGCGCGGCGCAGGTCCAGCGCGAAGCTGGGCTTGGGCCGCACGAAGTGGGCGTCCTCGTTGGGGTCGGCGATCGAGCTCACCTCGACGTCATCCCCCCCGACGGCGCGAGCGATCGACCCGTAGACGGGCAGCGTCGCCACCACCCGGACCGGCTCCTGCGCCTGCAGGGCGGAGCCCGCCGCGGACAGGGCGGGCGCCGTCAGGACGGCCAGGGCGGCCAGCGTCAGCGTCGTGCGTCTCATCGTCGTCTCCTGCGCTTCGAGGTGCGCCCGCGTGCGGGGCGCCATCAGTAGGTCTCGTGCTTGTGGGGGCCCATGGCGAAGCTGGCCCAGAGCCACAGCCGGCTCTCGTCGTCGGCCAGGGCGGAGCGGCCCAGCAGGTCGTACTCCAGCCGGATCCGCACCCATTCGCTCTGCCACCATGTCAGCGTCGGGGACAGGAGCCAGGCGCTCTCCTCGGGCTCCTCGGGGTTCTCGGTCCAGTCGAAGCGGGCGCCCACGATCCAGCGCGGCGAAAGCCGCAGCTCGGCCAGGGACCAGGCGCCCAGGGCGTTGCCATCGCCGGCCTCCAGGTGCTCCTCCTCATGCCCCGGCTCCTCCTCGCTCTCCTCCTCGTGCGGGACGAGCCCGTCCAGGCGCATGACGCCCCCGCGCACCGTCAGTTCCCGGTAGCGAGCCCGCTGCGGCGGGCGCCAGGTGAACGCCGCTTCCACGCCCTGCAGGTCGCGTCCGAAGCGGTGCTCCTCGTCGGCGAAGTCGCCGTGGAGCCAGGAGAGCCCCAGATCCAGGTCGGTGGACGGCGTGAGCTGCCAGAACGCGTTGAGGTGCCCGAGCACGCTCGGTTCGGCCGCCTCGCCGAAGAGGAGCTCGTTCGAGCTGCGCGTCACCTCGACCGTCGCCTCGTACGCGCCCCCGGGGAGGAAGGGCAGCAGCGTGCTGACCGACGCGCCCGCCTGCCCAAGCGGCTCCTCACCGATGAACGCCAGGTGGGGGAGCGAACGGCTCTGGAAGGGGAGGGCGTGGGCGTGCCAGCGGTTGAGCTGCCCGAAGCGCTGGAAGAACTGTCCGAGCTTGAGGGACAGCCCGCCTGGAAGCCCCACCCATTCCAGGTAGGCCTCCTCGATGGCGAACACGCCGCCGCCCTCCTCCTCGCCCTCCTCGCCGTGCGCGTGCCCGTGCTCGAGCTCGCCGAACGGGACCAGCTCGGGCCCCGTGCCGTGCACGCTCCCGAAGATCTTGGCGCGAGAATACGGGTCCAGGGTCGACTGGAAGGCGAACTCCACCTCCCGCATGACGAAGGGGTCCTCGTCCACGTCGTCGGTGTTCATGTGACCGAAGAAGTCGCCGGTCACGCTGATCTCCGGGTTCAGGGCCTGGAGCGAGCGCTGGCGGCCCTGGAAGGGGGCCTGCGCCTCCGGGCCCGCCGCGGTGTCGGCCGGCTCCTGCCCCGCGGCGGCCTGGGCGGCGGCGCGCAGCGCCTCGAGCTCGTCTGCGGCCTCCGCCGCCGGCGCGGCCTCGCCCTCGGCCTCGATCCGGCGCACCAGCGCCTCCAGGCTGTCGATGCGCGCACGGAGCCGATCGAGCTCGGCGCGTACCGAGTCCGGAACGGCCTGGCCCCGCGCGGACGCGGGCGTGGCCAGGAGCAGGAACGCCGTCGCGGCCGCGGCGAGCGCGGCGCATGGAATGGTCCGTCGAATGGTATGGATCACGCCTCCATCTCCTCCAGGAGATCGGGAATCGGGCCGCGACCCGGACGGCGGAGCGTCCGGGCGCGGAGGCCTCACCGGGCCGGAATGCGGCTCAGGTGAGGGGAGGCGCGCGCGTGGAGTGGCCGGTGCCGGTGAGGAGGTGGTGGAGGGCGTCCTGCGGCGCGGTCACCGGCTCGATGACGTCGAGCGTCGGCAGGGGCAGGCGGATCTCGCTTGCCGCCAGGGTGCGGGACGCGCCGACCTGGGCGCACAGGGTGTGGTCGTGCCCGGCCACGCACTGGTCCGGCGCGTGCTCGCTCTCGACCACCGGGGCGAAGCTCACGCGATCGGTGTCCAGCACCGGCACGGCGACGCTCAGGACGAGCATTGCAGACGCCAGGAGCGGCGACAGCAATCGGCGCAGGCTTCGTGTGGTGGTGCGCATGGCGCATCCCAGGCTAGGCGGACCCCTGACCGCTGTCGAACCCCGCGTGCGCGGCGGTGGATCCGAAAGGTATTCAGAGATGCTACACGCGCGGCGGGCCGTTGTTGCCCGGACGATGATTTCCCGCCCGACTGGCTTCCCGCCCGGGCCCCTCTTTATATTCGACCATGTGCACGGCGGGCCTCGTGACTTGAGCCAACACAATCGAAGCCGGGGCCGCCTCCCGCGCCGGACGCCACGCCTCCGAGGAGGACGGCGGAACACGCGGGGAGGTCACCAGACGTTCAACCCGGGCTTCAAGACGACTCCGGCGGGCACGTGGCGGGGCCGGCGCTCCCTAGGGGCGTCCGGCCCCGTTTCTCATTCGGGGGGAGCCTCCGACACCTCGTGACGGATGGGGGGGAGCGTCCGCAGATACCGGTAGATGGCCCTCAGGTCGTCCTGCCGCATCCGCCGCACCTGGCGCCAGGGCATGAACGGATGGAGGGTGTCGCCCGCCGGATTCACGCCGGTGTCCAGCGTCCGCAGGAAGTCCTCCTCGCTCCAGTCTCCGATTCCGGTGGCCGAATCGGGCGTGAGGTTGTCGGGGCGAGCCGGAAAGCCCGAGGGTGGGTCGTCGGCACCCGCGAAGAGGCGGTCCGTGTCCCAGGTCTGACGAATGCCCTCCCGGGGCGTGTGGCAGTCGGCACAGAGGGCTACGCGGGTCGCCAGGTAGGCTCCGTATTCGGCCGTGGGCCCCGCGGGGGGCGCACGCTGAGGTCCCTCGACCGGTGGCTCGGGGCTCACGAAGGCCTCCCCCAGGATGCGGTAGAAGAGGCTCGGATCGTTCTCGACGCCGTGCTCCACGGGTGGTCGGCTCCGGAGGTAGCGCGCCACGGCCAGGGCGTCGCGGTCCGACATGCCGTTGAACCAGAAGTAGGGCATGATGGGCAGCAGGATGCGGCCGTCGCGATGGACGCCCGTGCGGAGGGCCCGCACCACCTCCGCGTCGCTCCAGTCGCCGATGCCCGTGGCGACGTCGGGCGTGATGTTGGCCGCCCGGATGGTGCCCGTCCGCCAGCCGTTGAAGGCCATGCCGCCGGAGAGCGGCCCGTCGGGATCCATCTCGGGATCGGCGGCGTGGCAGTGCCCGCACACCGAGACGTCGCGAACGATGTAGGCGCCCCTCTCCACCAGACCCGCCGTGTCGCCGACGAGCCGGCCGAGATCGGGTGGCGGCGCCGGATCGGGGCCGCCGCAGGCGGCGGACAGGAGCAGGGCTGTCAACGCGACGTGCCGCGGGTCCATGATGCGCCTCCGACGGGTCGGGATGGTGGCGGAGCCGCGTGCTTGCAGGATCCACGCCTTCGGACCCGCCGGAGCCTTGTCCCTCCGACGGGAGCCGTGCGACCTTCCCGCCGCCTCCGCCGCGGCCCCGCGGCCCGCTCCCTTTCACCGGTGGGATGCGCCCCGTGATCGACGTCTGGGCCTGGACCCTGGGCAGCGCGGCCCTCGTCACCCTCACCTCGCTGGTGGGGCTGGCGTTCCTCGCCTGGGCCCACGACCACCTGGACCGCCTTCTCCTCTACCTGGTGAGCCTGGCCGCGGGGGTCCTGCTCGGGGCGGCCTTCTTCCACCTGATTCCCGAGGCCATCGAGGCGCTGGGGGGGCAAGGGCTCCGGCTGCCCCTCTTCTTCCTGCTCGGCTTCCTGGGCTTCTTCTTCCTGGAGCGTTTCCTGTGGGCCCACCATCACGGGCACGGCATCATGCCCGTGAGCCGGGCGGGAGCTCTGGCCGCCGCCCACGGCCACGGGACGGCGCATGGAGAGCTCCGCGGGCCGCCCGCCCGCCCCCGGCCCCAGCCGGTCGTGCTGATGAGCCTGGTGGGGAGCGGCCTGCACCACCTGGTGGACGGCATGATCATCGCCGCCGCCTACCTCACCGGACCCGGGGTCGAGCTGGGCCTCGTGACCACGGGCGCGGTCCTCCTCCACGCGGTCCCGCACGAGGCGGGCGACTTCGGCATCCTGGTCCGCGGCGGCCTGGAGGTGCGGCGCGCGGTCCTGTTGAACCTGCTGTCCACGTCCGCGACGATCGTGGGCGCGGTCGTCGTCCTCGCGGCCGGCAGCCGCAGCCTCGGCTTCGCCGACCTGCTGCTGCCCATCAGCGCCGGCAACTTCGTCTACATCGCCGCCGCCGACCTCATCCCCGAGTTGCGCCACCACCACGACCGGCGCGACTCGACGGGGCACGCGCTCCTTCTTCTGGTGGGCGTGGGGCTGATGCTGGCGCTGCGGCTCGTGGAGCTCGGCTAGGGAGGCGCTGAAACGCCCCGCCGGTGACCGGGTAGCCCTCCGGCGGTGGCCTCGACGGCGGCCGCCGTCGAAGGATCTTGCCTTCTTCAACACCCCTCCAGCCCGCGAGAGGAACCGCCATGCCCAGGGTCCGGGTGACCCGGCGCCTGCACTTCAGCGCCGCACACCGGCTCTTCCGCCGGGAGTGGTCGGAGGAGCGCAACCGCGAGGTGTTCGGCGCCTGCTCGAACCCCCACTGGCACGGCCACAACTACGAGCTGGACGTGACGGTGGAGGGCCCGGTCGATCCCGAGACCGGATTCGTGGTGGACCTGGGGGCGCTGCGGGACCTGGTGCAGGAGCGGGTGATCGAGGACGTGGACCACAAGAACCTGAACGTCGAGGTGTCCTGGATGGACGGCACCGTTCCCACCACCGAGAACCTGGTCGTGGCCATCTGGGCGCGCCTGGCCGGCTGCCTTCCCGAGGGGACCCGTCTGGACCGGCTGGTCCTGTGGGAGACCCCGCGAAACTACGTGGAGTACACGGGAGCATGAGCGGACGCGACGTGGAGGGACCGGCAGGCGAGCGCGCCCTGGACGAGGAGGGCGCCGCCCTTGTGGAGGCGTCGGTGCTCGGCACCGGCGGAGGAGGGCCGTCCGCCGACCTCTCGGACGTGAGCTTCCGCGACCTGGTGGCCGAGATGATCCGGCGCCTGGGCGACGACCCCGAGCGCGAAGGCATGCGCCGCACGCCCGAGCGCGTGGAGAAGGCCATGGCCTTCCTCACCCGGGGATACGGGCTGAACGCGCGCGACGCCATCGGCGACGCCCTCTTCGAGGAGCGGCACGACAACATGGTGCTGGTGAAGGACATCGAGATGTACTCGATGTGCGAGCACCACCTGCTTCCGTTCTTCGGCAAGGTCCACCTGGCCTACATCCCCGACGGCCGGATCATGGGGCTGTCCAAGGCCGCGCGGCTCGTGGACGTGTTCGCGCAGCGCTTCCAGGTCCAGGAGCGCATGACCGACCAGATCGCCGAGGCGCTGTGGGATCTCGTGCAGCCACGGGGGGTGGCGGTGGTCGTCGAGGCCTATCACCTGTGCATGATGATGCGGGGCGTGCAGAAGCAGAACTCCAAGACCATCACGTCGGCCATGCGGGGGGTCTTCCTCGAGGACAGCCGGACGCGCGAGGAGTTCCTGCGCCTGACCACCAGCGTGCACAGCCCCCTCTCGTGAGCGAGCGGGGGCTGGACGGCAGGAGCGCGCTGGTCACCGGCGCCAGCCGCGGGATCGGCCGGGCGGTGGCGCGGCGGCTGGCGGACGCGGGCGCCTCCGTGCACCTCCTGGCCCGCAGCGCCGACGCGCTGGAGCGCCTCGGCGGCGAGCTCGGCGGTCGCGCATGGCCGGCCGATCTCACCGACGAGGTGGACGTGTGGGGCGCGTTGGATGGGCTCGGTGAGGCCCTGGGGGGGCCGCCCGACGTGGTGGTGAACGCGGCCGGTGTCTTCGACCTCGCGCCCTTCGTGGCCACCGACGTGGCCACCTTCGACCGGAACGTGGCCGCGAACCTGCGGGGACCCTTCCTGGTGATCCGGGCGCTGCTGCCCGGCCTGCTGGCCCGGGGCTCGGGCGTCGTCGTGAACGTGGGGTCGGTGGCGGGGCGACGGGCGCTTCCGGGCAACGCCGCGTACGCGGCGTCCAAGTTTGGGCTGCGCGGCCTCCACGAGGTGCTGGTGGAGGAGCTGAGAGGCACGGGCGTGAGCGCCTCCCTGGTCGAGCCGTCGGCGACGGATACCGGCCTCTGGGACGCGCTGGACCCCGACGGGCGTGACGACCTTCCGTCCCGCGACGCCATGCTGGCGGCCGAGGACGTGGCCGGGGCGGTGCTGTTCGCCGCCACGCGGCCGCCGGGCGTGCAGGTGCCGCTCCTTCTCGTGGAGCGGAGCGGATGAACGGGATACCCAAGGGAGCGGGACCGATGTACACGGTGAGCGTTCAGGCACACTACGACGCGGCGCACTTCCTCCGGAACTACAAGGGCAAGTGCGAGCGCCTCCACGGCCACCGCTACGTGGTGGAGGCGGCCCTGCAGGCGTCGGAGCTCAACGAGGCGGGCATCGCCTTCGACTTCGTGGACCTGAAGCGCGAGCTCCGGGCGCTGGCCGAGCACCTGGACCACGTGAACCTGAACGACTTGCCCGCCTTCGAAGCCATCGAGACGAGCGCCGAGAACCAGGCGCGCTGGTTCTACGAACGCCTCAAGGACCGCCTGCCCCCCGACCAGTCCGAGGGGCTCCTCTACGTGAGGGTGTGGGAGACGCCGACCCAGTGGGCGCAGTACGGCGCGGTGCCCGTGGGCGGACCGCCCCCCCTGCGCGCTCCGTCGGCCTGAGCGGCCGCGGGAGCGGCGGCGCCACGTGAACGTCCTGCTCACCGATCGGCTGAGCTGTCCGCGCTGCGGCCCGGAGTTCGGGCTGATCCTCCTGGCGGAGCGCACCGAGAAGCGCCGGGTCCTGGAAGGGCGGATGGGCTGCCCCAACTGCCGCGACCGGTTCCCCGTGAGCCGCGGCTTCGGCGACCTGCGGGCGCCGCCTCGCTCCGCTCTTCCCCCGGTGGAGTCCCTCGACGCGCCGCCCGCCGAGGCCACGGAGCGGCTGCGCGCGCTCCTGGGCGTGGCCGAGGGCCCCGGTAACCTGGCGCTGGTGGGCCCGGTGGTCGCCCACGCGGCCGGCCTGGCCCAGCGCACGCCGGAGACGGAGGTGGTGGCGGTCGACGCCGCCGGGGTGGTGCGGGGCCGGGGCGTGGCCAACACCCTCGACCAGGTCGAGGTCCTGGTGGAGGAGTCCCTGAGCGGCGAACGAGTGGAGCGCGACGAGCGCCACCAGGCGCAGGACGGTGCCGGCCGCGGTGCATGAACCCGTGATCGACCGCATCACCGAGCGGCTGGGACGGTGGACCGCGTCCCGCAGCACCCGGCGGTCGTTCCTCGGCCGAACCGGAAAGGTGGCCATGCTCGTGGCCAGCGGGCCCACGGTGGCCACGCTCCTGGCCGGGCGGGCCGAGGCCCGGGTCTGCGGGCAGTCGGGCGTGTCGCCCAAGTGCGCCGACTTCGACTG
>JAHWKH010000220.1 GCA_019347995.1 Gemmatimonadota bacterium
ATCGAACCAGAGCAGACTTGTTCGTATCCATCCAAGCCTCCGGGGATATCCGGGTAAAGCGGCAATAAGCAAAGCGGGCGGCCACCATAACCGTTACTCGTTTGATCATGCAACTCATTCGCAGCGGCCCCGTGTCGTGCAGCTCGTGGTCCGCGATCCCGCCACGGAATGCCGCAATCACCTCGGCGTTCCGCCCTGCTTCGGGACCGCCACAGCCACACCTTCCAGCGCCTGGCGACCGACCGGGCGCGCGTCCGGCCCGCCGTGGGCGGGCGGCTCCGCTCAGCGGCACTCGAACTTCAGGAGGCCCTGGCTGCCGGCGAGGTACACCGCTCCGTCGGGAGCCACGGCGATGCCGTGGCCGAGCAGCGGGACGTTGCTGCCGCCCTCGCGCTCGCCGAAGTGGCCGATGACGCGGCCCTCGGCGTCGACGATCATCGCCAGCAGCGCGCCGCCGTCCCGCCACGCGTACTCGGAGACGTTGCCGAGGCTCAGGTCCGTGCCGTCGGCGAGGTCGCGCACCACGACGTCCACCCCATCCGCCTCGCGCTCGCCCTGCGGCGGATAGCGGCGCATGGCCAGCCAGCGGCCGTCGCCGGAGAACGCGAAGGAGGCCACGTCCTCGACGGTGGTCCGCTCTCCGGTGGTGAGGTCCACCAGCCCCAGATCGTCGCGCACCGGCTCGTCGCGCTTCCGGAGCGCCTCGCGGGCGTCCTCGCTCATCCCCACGGAGAAGGCGAGCCAGCGACCGTCCTCCGAGAACGTGGCCGCCGAACCGTACGGCACCACGATGACCGAATCCGGATCGGCGACCGGCTGCACACGCAGCTCGTCCTCCTCGCTCACGCGGCCGATCCCGGTGGCCAGCCAGCGGCCGTCGGGGGAGAGCTCGGCCTGTCCCAGGCGCTCCCACCGTCCGAAGTCCTCGCGGGGGATCGGAGCCAGCCCGGAGGACGAGGAGGCGGAGGATCCGCCGTCCTCGTCGGGGCCGGTGTCCTGTGCGGCCACAGGCGCGGCGGCGAGGAAGGCCGCGACGAGGAGAGGCAGCAGGCCGTGGGAGCCCGAGGACCGGGCGTTCGTGATGCGCATGGATCGTCTCCGGGAGGGGAGCGGGGGAGGGGAAGATAGGGTGGGTGAGGGAGGCGGGAAACATCGCGATCGCACTACACTTTCCGCTTCGTCGCCCTCGCGAGGTCCGCCCGCTCCCGGGATCCCGCCCCCATCACACAACCCCCTTGACCTCACCTCACGAGGCCAGCATCTTCGCCGCACTGACCTCAATACGCGAGGCCAGCGTCACGATCCTCGTGCCCGACGGCACGCGGCCCCCGACCCGGTCAGGCGCCCCATGCCACGCTCCTCCCTGCCCATCCTTCCCGGAACGGTCGAGTTCCTGGCGCTGGGCGCCCTTGCCCGGGGCGGGCGGATGCATGGGTTCGAGGTGCTCCGCTGGATCGGTGAGACCTCCGATGGAGATCTCCTCCCCGAGGAGGGCGCGCTCTACCCGGCGCTGCACCGGATGGAGAAGCGAGGCTGGATCCGGGGCGCCTGGGGGATCTCGGAGAAGGGACGGCGGGCCAAGTACTACGAGGTGACGGCCCATGGCCGCCGGGCGCTGACGAAGGAGACGAGAGCGTGGGACCGCTACGTGATGGCGGTGGGAAAGGTGGTCGGTGGCGAGGAAGGGATCGCGTGATCTCCCCGGACCATCGCCGGGACGACCTGGACGACGAGATCCGCCACCACGTCCTCGAGTGCGCCGACCTGCTCGTGCGGCAGGGCTGGAGCCGGGCCGACGCCCGGGCCGAGGCGGAGCGGCGCTTCGGCGACGTGGACCGGATCCGTGGCGAGATGGCCGACGCTCGCGCCGGTGGGAGGGGAACGGCCGGGCCGGGGGCGCTGCTCCGGTCGGCGGGATCGGACCTGTGCTACGCGCTCCGGGGGCTCCGCGGCAGTCCGGGCTTCGCCGCGGCCATCGTCGCCACGCTGGGGCTGGGGCTCGGCGCCGCCTCCTCGATCTTCTCGGTGGTGGACGCGCTCCTCCTCCGGCCCCTGCCCTACGCGGCGGCCGAGCGCCTGGTCGAGGTGAACCATGCCGCTTGGCAATCGCACGGCTACACGCCGGGGACGACGGCATCGAGGGTACGGGGGTGGCAGGAGGCCGCCTCCGGGCTGGCCGACGGCTGGGTCGCCTGGAGGCTCCTCAGCCTCGTGCGCACCGACGGGGCGGCGGCCGAGGAGCTCGCGGTCGTGGCCGTGACACCCGGTGCCGACACGCTGCTGGGCATCCCCCTCCTCCTGGGCCGCGCCTTCTCCGCCGACGACGGGCGCCCCGGCAGCGCCGACGTGGCCGTGCTCGGCCGGGGATACTACGAGCGCCTCGGCGGGGACCCGGGCATCGTGGGGCGCACGCTCCGACTGGAGAGCGGCCCGGTCACCGTCGTGGGGGTCCTGCGCGGCGGCGTGAGGTTTCCCACCTGGGGCGGCGACGCGGACCTGTGGATCCCCATCCGCGACGACTTCACCGCCGCGGACCGGCCGATCCCCAACGTAGGCGGCCTGTGGGCGCGGCTCCGGCCCGGCGTGAGCCTCGCCGCGGCTAAGGAGCGCGCCGACGTGCTCGCCGCAACGCTCCAGGAGCAGGAGCCGCTGGAGGACGGCTGGGCGGTGCGCCTCGAGCCGGTGGGGGCGCACCGGGCAGGCTCCGACCTGAAGCGGGCCCTGTGGACCCTCTCCGCCACCGTGGCGGCCCTCCTCCTGATCGCCTGGGTCAACGGCGTCAACCTGGTCCTCGTACGGGCCAGTGCACGAAGCCGGGAAATGGCCGTGCGCCTGGCGATCGGTGGCTCCCGCCTCCGGCTCGTGCGGCAGCTCCTCGTGGAGGGCCTCGTGATGGGAGTCCTGGGTGGGCTCGCCGCGCTCGCGCTGGCGATCCTGGCGGTGACCGGCATCCGTGGCATCATCCCGTGGGTCGTGGCGTATTCCAGTCCGCACCCCCTCGAGGTCGAGGCACGCACGCTCGCCTTCGCCTTCGGCGCCTCCCTCCTGGTGGGCACCGTGCTGGGGCTCGCGCCGGCGCTCCAGGCGATGCGCGGCGGCGGGCTGTCGTCGCTGGCCGGGCAGCGGTCCGACGACGCTCCCGGCGGGCGCCGGCTCCGGAGCGGCCTCGTGGTCGCTCAGATCGCGCTCTCGATGACGCTCCTGGCCGGGGCCGGGCTCTTCGTGAAGAGCTTCGCCCGGCTGGTGAGCGTGGACCCCGGGTACGACTACGAGCGCATCGCCCTGGCCGACATCGGGCTGTCCCCGAACCGCTACCCCGGGGCGGCCGACCGCGCGGACTTCTTCCGGCGGCTGGAGGAGGCTCTCGAAGCCCGTCCAGGCATCGAAGCCGTCACCCGGACCGAAGGCCGGGGCTTCCGCTCCGGGGTCGCGTTGGAGCCCGAGGACGGGCGCCCTCCGCTGGATCAGCCGAACGTCGTCCCTTCGGCACCCATCGCCCTCGACTACGTGGAGGTGATGGGACTGGACCTGGTCGCCGGCCGCGCGTTCGAGCCCGCGGACGCGGGTAGCGACGCGGTGATGATCGACCAGGATCTCGCGCGCTTGCTGTGGGGCCGCGGGAGCGCCGTCGGCCGGCGCTTCCGGCTGGCGGAGGACGAGGCCTGGCTGACCGTCGTCGGCGTCGTGCGGGAGCTCCGCCTCATGGGACGCGACCAGCGCGAGGGCCCGTACCAGATCCTCTATCCGTCGTCTCCGGACGGAGCAGACCCCTGGGTCGAGGTGGCGGTCCGCGTGGCGGGGGATCCCCGGTCGGCTCTGGTCCCGATCCGCGACGCGGTCGGCGAGCTCGATCCCGAGCAGACCATCTGGAGGCTGCGCACCGCCGCCGATGCGTTGGCCCAGGTCGAGGAGGAGCCCCGCTTCCTCGCTACCCTCGTGAGCCTGCTGGCCCTCGTCGCCGTCCTCCTCGCCGCGGTGGGACTCTACGGAGTGCTGGCCTTCTCCGTCGCTCGCCGCGACCGCGAGCTGGCCGTCCGCATGGCCCTCGGCGCGGACGGCACCCGGGTGCGAGCCATGGTCCTGGGCGAGGGGCTGGTGGTGGCGGCCGCGGGGGTGGTCCTCGGCCTCCTGGGCGCCCTCGCCGCTTCCCGGGCCGTCGAGCAGCTCCTCTACGAGGTGCAGCCGCACGACCCGGCGACCCTCGCCGTCACGGCCTCGCTCTTCCTCGCCGTGGCGGCGGTCGCCTCCTTCCTGCCCGCCCGCCGCGCCACGCGCGTGGACCCGGCGGCGATGCTGCGGCGGGAGTAGCTCGTCCACGAGCCACGAAGGGCCCGGCGGATCGCTCCGCCGGGCCCTTCCCACGTCCCCACCCCACCCACCCACGTTGCAGTTGCCCCTGCGCCGGCCGACAGCCCTCGGAGGGATGTCCCCCGCGCAGTGTAGTTAAGTGACCCTCACGCCCTGAGGCCCAACGCCCTCCTGCGCGACCACGGCGCTACGCGCCGCGGTGGCCTTCACCGGCCTACTCGACGTCGAAGCCCGCCTCCTCCAACTCATGCTGCTTGCGCACGTCGTCCTCGCTCACCACCTGGCCGTCGAACAGGTGGATCTGGCGCTCGGCGACGTTGCTGTAGCGGGGGTCGTGCGTGACCATGCAGATCGTCGCGCCCTCGTCGTGCAGCTCGTTCAGCAGCGACATCACCGCGTTGCCGTTCTTCGAGTCCAGGTTACCCGTCGGC
>JAHWKH010000221.1 GCA_019347995.1 Gemmatimonadota bacterium
CAGGCCCATCGCCGCCGTCGGCTCGCCGAGGTTGTAGATGTCGGCGTCGACCAGCAGGACGTTGATGTCCCGCTCCGAGGCGAGGCTCATCGCCAGGTTGACGGCGGTGAAGCTCTTGCCTTCGCGCGGGCGCGCGCTGGTCACCATGATCAGGTTGCCGTTGTGCACGGGCTCGCGGCCCTTGCCGAAGGCGCGCACCAGCAGCGGGCGCTTGACGATGCGGTACTCCTCGACGATGCGCGTGCGCTCGCCCTGGGGCGTCACGAAGCCGTCGAGCTGCAGGCGCATCAGGTCGATGTCGAAGCGTGCCGGCGCCGGCGTGCCGCGCGCCTGCGCGTTCTCCAGCGCCGCCGGAACGTAGTCCAGCGCCGGCCCGGTGTCGCACAGCACCAGCCCCCGCAGCCGATCCGGGTGGCACAGCGCGTACTCGAGCGCCAGGTAGCCGCCGTAGGAGTGGCCGAACAGGACGACGGCGTCCTCACGCACCACCTGCACGGTGCGCAGCTCCACGCCGCTGCCCGGCGACGGCATGCGCTGGAGCACGGTCAGCGGGACGTCCACCTCGTAGACGACGCCTCCCGCCGTCTCGACCTCCACGGTGCCCTCGGGATCCCGGGTGAGCAGCGTGCCCTTCAGCCGGCTGATCAACGCACCTCCCCGCCCGGGGACGGAGCGCCGTTCGCGAAGGCGCCGGCCATGCAGTGGCACAGCGCCGCCGCCACGCCGTCGGCGGCGTCGGCGGGCGAGGGAGCATCCCGCAGCCGCAGCTGCTTCTGGACCATGAACGCCACCTGGTCCTTGGTCGCCCGTCCGGTCCCCACCACCGCCTTCTTGATCTCCACGGCGGTGTACTCGGCGATGCTGCAGTCGGACAGCGCCGCGGCCAGGAGGATCGCGCCCCGGGCGTGTCCCAGCGTCAGGGCCGTGCGGGCGTTCTTTCCGTGGAAGACGTCCTCGACGGAGACGGCCGTGGGACGGTGACGCTCGATGAGCGCGCGGATCTCCTCGAAGATCTCGCGGATGC
This sequence comes from Gemmatimonadota bacterium, assembly GCA_019347995.1. The sequence continues at coordinate 1,025 of JAHWKH010000221.1, forward strand.
GGCGCGGCAGGGGTTCGCCGGCCGACGTCCTGATCACGCCGCATTCCACCAGCCGCACGGACCCGTGGCCCTGGCGCACGACCACGCCGTAGCCCGTCACGGCCGTTCCCGGATCCACGCCCAGCACCAGGGCCTCCGCGAATCCCGGGTCGGCGCTCACGTGGCGGCGGCCCGGCTCATCCACCCCACCACCTGGTGCGCCGCGAGGGGACGGGAGAAGAGCCACCCCTGGGCGGCGTGGCAGCCCAGCTCGAGCAGGAGCTCCCGCTGGCCATCCGTCTCCACGCCCTCGGCGATGATCAGCATGCCGAGGTTCCTTCCCAGGCGCACGATGGTCCGAACCACCTCGAGGGTGCTCTGCCCGCGCGTCATGCGGCTCACGAACGAGGCGTCGATCTTGAGCGCGTCGATGGGGAAGAGGCAGAGATAGCTCATCGACGAGTACCCCGTCCCGAAATCGTCCACGTGGAGCTGCACACCCAGCTCGTCCAGGCGCTCCAAGGTGCGGCCGTGCGAGGCGGCGTCGCTCATGAGCAGGTCTTCGGTGACCTCCACGTGGAGCGCCTGTCCCGGCAGCCCGTGCTCGGCCAGGGACGCCTCGATCTCGTCGACGATGTCGGGCTCGGAGAACTGTCGGCCGGAGAAGTTCACGCTCACCCCGAATCCCTCGGGGAGCGCGACCCTGGAGCGCCAGCCGGCCAGGTCGGCCAGCGAGGTCTTCAGCACCCAGCGCCCGAGGGCGATGTCGAGACCCGTCTCCACGGCCACCGGGAGGAATTCCTCCGGCTGCACCAGCCCCCGCTCCGGATCGTTCCACCGCACCAGCGCCTCGACGCCGAGGGCCGCGCCGCCGTCCAGGCTGACCACGGGCTGATAGTGGAGGACCATCTGGCCTTCGTCGAGGGCGCGCCGGAGGCGTCGCTCGAGCTGGAGGCGGGCCACCGCCTTGGCCTGGACGACCGGGTCGAACATCCGGTCGGAGCCGGGCGCCTCCTCCTTCGCCCGCTCCAGGGCCTGCAGCGCGTCGAGGAACAGGTCGCTCGAGGCCTTGAAGCCCGAGACGCTCACCGCCATTCCGATGCTGATACCCACCGTCGCCTCGCCGTCGTCGAGGTGGAACGGCCGCGCCATCTCCTGGTGCACGCGCTCGGACACACGCGCCGGGTCGCTCACGTGGTTCATGCCGTCCAGCAGGATGACGAACTCGTCGCCCTCGATCCGGCCCACCGTGTCCACGTCCCGCACGCACCCCTCCAGGCGCCGGGCCGCCTCGACCAGCACCCGGTCGCCCAGGCGTCGGCCATGCTGCGCGTTCACCCGGTCGAACCCGCGCAGGTTCACCGCCATCACGGCGAAGAGGTGGCTCTTCAGCCGCTCCGATCGACGGGCGGCACGATCGAGCCGCTCGAGGAAGAGGCTCCGGTTGGCCAGCCCCGTGAGGGGATCGTGGAGAGCGTCACGGACCAGCTCCTCCTCGTGATCACGGTGCTCGAACGTGCGCGCGAGCTGACGCTCCGCGATGGCGAGCCGGACGTGGATCTGGTCGGGAAGCGCGGCCTTGGAGAGATAGTCGCTGGCCCCGGCTTCCAGGGCCCGCTCCAGCGCGTCGCGGCGGTCCAGCCCCGTCACGAACAGGATGAACGTCTCGTCGGCCGCGGGCGCCTCGCGGATGCGCTTGCAGAGCTCGAGGCCGTCCATGCCCGGAAGCTTCCAGTCCAGCACCACCAGCGGATGGCGGTGCCGCTGGAAGGTGCTCCAGGCGGACTCGGCGTCGTCGCACGCGTCCACCGTGTGCCCTCTCGCCGCCAGGATCTCCTGCAGGAGGTGCCTGGAAGAGGGTTCGTCCTCGACGATGAGAGCTCGGAACGTCCGGGGAGCCACCGCTACATCGCCTGGGCCGCCTCCGCGAGGACGGCCTCATCGATGTCGGCGTTGGAGTGGACCTTCTGGACATCGTCGTGCTCGTCCAGGGCGTCGAGGAGCTTCATCAGCTTCTCGGCGTCCTTGCCCGCGACCGCGACCTCGGCGCTGGGGATCATGGAGAGCTCGGCCTCCTCGAAGTCGAGGCCGCCGCTCCTCAGGGCTTCCTGCACCTGGTGGAAGGTGCCCACCTCGGTGGTGATCACGAACTCGCCGCCCTGGCGCTTCACGTCCTCCGCCCCGGCCAGCAGGGCCGCCTCCAGGACCGCATCCTCGTGGTAGCGGCCGGCGTCGACGTAGATCTGGCCCTTCCGGTCGAACTGCCAGGCCACCGATCCGGACGTGCCCAGGTTCCCCCCCTGGCGCTCCAGCATGTGGCGCAGGTCGGCCACGGTGCGGTTCTGGTTGTCCGTCATCGTCTCGATGTAGAGAGCCACGCCGCCGGGCCCGTACCCCTCGTAGACCATCTCTTCGTACCGCACCCCCTCCAGCTCGCCCGTACCCCGCTTGATGGCCCGGTCGATGTTGTCCTGCGGCATGTTGGCCGTCTTGGCCGTGTCCACGGCCAGGCGCAGCCGCGGATTGAAGTCGGGCTCGCCGCCACCCTCGCGGGCGGCCACCGTGATCTCCCGGATGAGCCGCGTGAACATCTTCCCGCGCTTGGCGTCGTTGACCGCCTTCTTGCGCTTGATCTGCGACCACTTGTTGTGTCCTGCCACGGCGGGATTCCTCCTGGGGGTCCAGCGGAGGGCGCGCTGGGGCACCCGTGGGCGGCGCGGCGCCGCGCATCCCGTACGGCAGGTACCGCAGGGCGCGCGGCGTCGTCCATGTTTGGCTTCTGTTCGGCACGTAAGGTAAGGATGCAAGGCCCCCGGAATCAATCGCACACCCGTCCGGGCGAGGGGGGCACGGGCCGTACCTGCCCCCGTCGTGTCCGGCGTGATGGACGTCTGGCCTCGGTCGTGCGCCTCAGGCGTGGGCCAGCTGCCGCTCCTCCTCACGGGAGGCGATGATCTTGCGGGCCTCGTGGTCGGGTACCGGCTCGTACGCCAGGAAGGCGCGGGTATGGTGGGCGCGCCCCTGCGTCATGGATCGCAGCGCCGCCGCATACTTGTAGAGCTCCGCCTCGGGCACGTGGGCGCGGATCACGGTGCGCCCGTCCCGGGGCTCCATCCCCAGAACCTTGCCCCGCCGCTGCGTGATGTCGCCCATGATGTCGCCCACGAACTCGTCGGGCGTGGTGACCTGGACGTCGACGATGGGCTCCAGCAGGACCGGCCGCGCCTGCCGTGCCACCTTCTGGAAAGCCATGGACCCGGCCACCTGGAAGGCGATGTCCGACGAGTCCACCGAGTGGTAGGATCCGTCGTAGCACTCCACCGCCAGGTCCACCATGGGGTAGCCGGCCAGGATCCCCTTGCGGGCCGCCTCCTGCACGCCCTTGTCCACCGAGGGGAGGAACTTGCCCGGGATCACGCCTCCCTTGATCGAGTCGATGAACTGGTAGCCTTCCCCACGGCCCAGCGGCTTCACCCGGACCCAGCAGTCGCCGAACTGGCCGCGCCCTCCCGTCTGCTTCTTGTAGCGTCCCTGACCGTCGGCCGTCCCGAGGATGCCCTGCTCCTCATGCGACCCGTCGTCGAGGGCGTCACGCCAACGAAGCTCCGACACCTCGCCGCGCCGTACCTCGAGATCCTCGTCGAACTCGGCCGGTGGAACGAGGTCGCGGAGTTCGTCGCGCACATCGAACCGATCATCGAGGTCACCCCCTTCCTGCGGCCGTACG
>JAHWKH010000222.1 GCA_019347995.1 Gemmatimonadota bacterium
GCTCTGGCGCCGCTCCTGGCCGCGTGCGGCGGCGAGCAGCAGATCGAGCAGCCGACCCCGCTCTACGGCGAGGTGCCCATCGAGTACCCGCTGGAGCTGTGGGACCAGGACGTGGAGGGCTCGACGCTCCTCAAGGTGCGGGTCACCGACACCGGTGGCGTCGACAGCGTGGTCGTCGTGGAGACCAGCGGCCATGCCGCCTTCGACGCCGCGGCCATCGAGGGCGCCAGGGAGCTGCGCTTCCGCCCCGCCCGCAAGAAGGGGCGGCGCATCGAGGTCTGGGCCCGCGTGCCGGTGCACTTCTCCAAGAAGCCCCGTCCGCCCGGCGGCCTGGATCTCTGATCCGAACTAGGTGCCCGGCCACAGCCAGCCGAACACCCCCGCCGTCAGCAGCCCGTAGATCAGCCCGTCGAGCGTGTTCTTCAGCGTCGTGCTCCACGTGCGGCGGTACCAGATCGAGCTCTGCCACAGCGCGAGGGCGTACCCCATGAAGGCCGCCGTCCCGGCGAAGCGGAAGACGGACATGTACTCAGCCCCCGCAGGCACGGCGCGGCTCGTCAGGTACGCGGCGAACACGCCCACGACCACGCAGTAGACGAACCACTGGACGAGCTGCGCGCCCATGCCCGTGCGTCCCGGGGGGAACACGGTCACGAAGGCCACCGGGCCCCGTTGTACCTTCTCGAGGTAGGCCGGCTCCTTCATGGCGGCCGCCGTCGCGGCGTGGGGCATGACGTACTCCCCGGGTGGAACGTCGAATCGGCGCAAGGCCTCCATGACCTCCTCTTCCCGGGGGAGCGCCGCGAAGTCCGAGGCGTGGTAGCCGACCAACATGTGGATGACCGAGCTGGCGACGAACACGAGCACGGCCGAGAGGAGGACGGGGAGCCAGAGCGACAGGACCGTGACCACGATCACCTCCGGTGTGGGTGCGGTGGGCCTGGAGCGGTCGGGCCGACGCATGGTTTCGGCGTCCGGCGGGGGGAGTCAATGGCCGCGTTCCCGCTGGACCGGCTCGCCCCCGTGCGGTTAGTCTCTCCGGTCCCGACCACCCGAGCGACCGGATCCGGCCATGAGCGAGCGCCACCGCACCCCCTACGAGAGCGTCCTGGACATGGTGGGCTGGACCCCCCTGGTCCGCTTGAGCCACGTGACGGACGGATGCCGGACTCCCGTCTGGGGCAAGTGCGAGTTCATGAATCCGGGCGGGTCGGTGAAGGACCGCATCGGCCTGGCGATGGTCGAGTCGGCGGAGCGGGAGGGGACGCTGCGTCCCGGCGGCACCATCGTGGAAGCCACCAGCGGTAACACCGGGCTGGCCCTGGCCATGGCGGCCGCCCTCAAGGGCTATCACTGCGTCTTCACCATGCCCGACAAGATGAGCCAGGAGAAGGTGAAGCTCCTGCGCGCCTTCGGCGCCGAGGTGGTCATCACGCCCACGGCCGTGGCGCCCGACCATCCCGAGCACTACCTGAACAAGGCCAAGGCCATCGCCGAGGCGACGCCCGGCGGGGTGGTGGCCAACCAGTTCTACAACCCGGCCAATCCCGAGGCCCACTACCGGACCACTGGCCCCGAGCTGTGGGAGCAGACGGACGGACGCATCAGCCACTTCTTCGCGGGGGCCGGCACCGGCGGCACCATCACCGGCGCGGGGCGCTACCTCAAGGAGAGGAGGCCCGAGGTCCAGATCGTGGGCGTGGACCCGCAGGGCTCGGTGCTGGCGCCGTTCTTCAACACCGGCGAGATGCCCGACGGACATCCCTACAAGGTGGAGGGGCTGGGCAACGACAAAATTCCCGGCACCCTCGACCTGGACGTGGTGGACGCGTACGTCACCGTCTCGGACGGAGACTCCTTCCGAATGGCGCGACGCATCACGCGCGAGGAGGGCCTCTTCGTGGGCGGCTCCTCGGGCCTCATCGCCCACGCCGCGATCCAGCGCGCCAAGGAGCTGGACGACCCCGACGCCTGCGTCGTCGTGGTCCTGTGCGACTGGGGCGAGCACTACCTCACCAAGCTCTTCGACGACGACTGGATGCGCGACAACGGCTTCATGGAGCGCCCCCGGCGCACCAGCGTCCACGACCTCCTGCAGCTCAAGGGGGAGGACGCTCCGGCGCTCCTCACCGTGGAGCCCTCGACGTCGGTGCGCATGGCCCTCTCGACCCTGAACACGCACGACGTCTCGCAGCTCCCGGTGCTGAAGGACGGCGAGTGTGTGGGCTCGGTGACCGAGGGGGAGCTGATGGCGCAGGTCATCGAGGACCCCGCGCTCCTCGATCGCCCGGTGGAGGCCGTAATGGGCGCTCCGTTCCCGGTCATCGAGGGTCACGTGGCCTCCGACGAGGCCACCCGCCTGCTCACGCGCAGCAATGCGGCCTGTCTCGTCCGGGAGGGCGGCCGGCTGTCCGGGATCGTCACCCGCTACGACGTGGTGCGGACGCTCACCGCCACGCGCTGACCGCGGCCGCCCTGGAACGCCGCTTGCCACCGCCCATCCCGGGCGCCGCGGCGCTCCATGGACGGGGTCGTCGGCTTTCCACCGAGGAGGACAGGTGAAGATCGCTGTGCTGATGGGTGGCAACTCGGAGGAGCGGGACGTGTCGCTCTCCTCGGGGGCCCAGGTGGCTGCCGCCCTGCGCGAGGCGGGCCACGACGTGGTCGCCGTCGACACCACGCGCGGCGTGCTCCCACGGGACGAGGAGCAGGCCCTGCTGGAGTCGGGGGTGCGCGCCCTACCGCCCGCGCGGGACGCGCTGGACATCATGGACACCGGCGACACGACGGCGCTCACGAAGGATCCTCAGGTGGCCGACGCGGAGGTGTTCTTCCTGGCGCTCCACGGGGGAGCCGGCGAGGATGGCACCCTGCAGGCGCTCCTCGACCTGGTGGGCGTCCCGTACACGGGCAGCGGGATGCTCGGCTGTGCCCTCTCCATGGACAAGGAGGTGACGAAGCGGCTCCTTCGCGACGCGGGCATCCCGACTCCGGACTGGCTGGTGGGGCCCGGCATTTCCGCGTCCGAGGTGGCCGAGCACCTGGGCGTGCCGGTCATCGTGAAGGCCGCTCGGGGGGGCTCGTCGCTGCGGCTGCGGTTGGCCCACGATGTGCATGAGCTCGAGGAGGCGGTGGACGAGGCCGATGGCTTCGACGACCGGGTGATCTACGAGCGGTACGTGACGGGTCGGGAATTCACCGTCAGCGTCCTCGGCGACGAGGCGCTCCCGGTGGGGGAGATCATCCCCGTGAACGAGCTCTTCGACTACGAGAGCAAGTATCAGCCGGGGATGGCGCAGGAGATCTTCCCCGCGGACATCCCGCCGGACCTGACGGGGCGGCTGCAGACCATGGCCCTGGAGGTGCACGGGCTGCTCCGCATGGAGCAGCTCAGCCGGGTGGACTTCCTCGTCGACGAGGAGGGCAGCCCCTGGTGCCTGGAGGCCAATGCCCTGCCCGGCATGACGGCCAACAGCCTGCTGCCCAAGGCGGCGAAGGCCGCGGGAACGGGATTCCCGGAGCTGTGCGACCGGATCGCCCGCCGGGCCCTGGAGGCTCGCCGGCGCCCCCGCTGAGCGGGAGGCCGCAACCGGGGCCCCGGCAGGAACCCGCCCGGACGGGAGGGTGTTGAACCCGGGGCAGGAGGACGCCGCGGGAAGCGGAGGGCCCACGGGCCCCCTTTAATCGGCAGCGGTTCAGGACGACGGAAGAATGGCTTACAGGACCAGCGGGTACGGCGGCTTCGGCGGTGGCGGCGGATTCGGATTCGGATTCGCCCTCACGCCTGTCGTGAAGCGCCTTCTCGTCGCCAACGGGATCGTCTTCCTGGCCACGTGGGCCATCGGCCACGAGCTCGTCTTCGACTGGTTCGCCTTCCAGCCCCGCCGCGTCTTCACCCGTCCCTGGGGCGCGTTCACGTACATGTTCGTCCACGCGGACTTCATGCACGTGTTCTTCAACATGCTGGCGATCTTCTTCTTCGGGCCGCCGCTGGAGTCGCGCTGGGGGTCGCGGGAGTTCTTCAAGTACTATCTCGTCTGCGGCCTGGGCGGCGTGCTCCTGAGCTTCCTCTTCGTGCCGGCGGCCGTGGTGGGCGCGTCGGCGGCGGCGTACGGCCTCATGCTGGCGTTCGCCATGAACTGGCCCGACTCGCCCATCTACATCTGGGGCATCCTCCCCGTGAAGGCGAAGTGGCTGGTGGCGTTCCTCTTCGTCATGAGCCTGTTCAGCGCCTTCGGCACGGAGATGGGCGGCGTGGCGCACATGGCCCATCTGGGCGGCCTGGTCACCGGCTTCCTCTACCTCAAGGCCGATTGGCGCACCGGGGAGCGGATCGAGCGCATCAAGCGGAAGGCCACGAAGGCGCGCCGGCTGGCCATCGTCCCCCGCGACGACGACGACGAGGAGACGGAGACCCCGGCGGCCCCCCGCACGGGCGTCTGGCGCGACGCCAGCCAGCGCCAGCTCCTGGACGCCGTCGACCGGGTCCTGGACAAGATCTCGGCCGAGGGCATGGGTGCGCTGACCGCCGACGAGCGGCGGCTGCTGGACGAGGTGTCGCGGCGCCAGCGCACGAACTGAAGCGAGCGAAACCCCGCACCGCCATGGGGTACTCCTTGCGCGCCGACCCCGACCGGTCGCGAATCCCGCCAAGGAGCACCGCATGTTCCGCCCCCCTCGCCGCCCTCGCTTCTTCCTCGCACTGACGCTGCCGGCGGCGCTCCTGG
>JAHWKH010000223.1 GCA_019347995.1 Gemmatimonadota bacterium
GGAGCCCGACGGAGCAGGTCGTGCGGGCTGCGCTCGGCCTGATCGAGCACCGCCAGGTCGTCGAGCGTGAAGTAGGGGCGGTCCTCGGCCGCGAGGGCCCGGACGAGGGTGCTCTTGCCCGTCTGGCGCGCGCCCGTGAGGACGACGACGGGGAAGCGGGTCAGGTCCCCTTCGAGGACCGGGGCGACCAGCCGAGGGAGGTAGTCCGGAGCCATGAGGAACATGATAACTACCCATGCCATGAATGACAATCATCCACTCCGTGGATAGCTGTCAGAAGCAGGCGTTGCTACGCGATACGCGGTCCCAGGTAGTCGGCATCAGATCCCATCGCCTGCCGCACTGCCGCCAAGAGCCGCTCGGGCTCGTCGGTGCCGACACGCACCGTGCGCCCATCCGCCAGCTCGAGCTCCACGGCGTCCAGGCCCGCGACGTTGTAGAGCCAACCGTGCGGCGTCAGGTGGATGCCCCATCCATAGTACCACCGGTTGGTGACCGCCCGCGCGTCCACGATGTCGGCGACGGCGTACTCCCGACGGAAGAGCCCGAGCCCGAACGCGAAGGAGAGCTCGCGCTCCGTGACCCCCACCGTGAGCACGCTGAAGAGGGCGAGCGCGAGGGCGGTGACGGCCATGACGACGGCCATCGGCGTGGCGCCCTCGAAGTCGCCCCAGGCGAAGCCCACGGACGCGAGGACACAGACCCCCACCAGTCCGAGGGTGACGGTGGCCGTCTGCTTGTGTCGGTAGAGGCGCATGCCGCCGGCTCCCTTCAGTCCCCGCCCCCCAGCAGCGCCTTGGCCACCATGACGTGCACCCCCACGTTCCCGTCGACCAGCTCGGTGATCCGGAGGTCGCACGCCATGGACACCACCGAGTACGCCTCGCCGCGCGTGATGCCCGTGCGCTCCTGCAGGAACTCGACGGCCTCCCGGATGGCGATCTCCGTCGCCTTCGCCAGGTCGGGATCGAAGCCCATGAGGATATGGTAGGTGGGCGTCTCGGCGCGGGGCCAGTCCAGGCTGCGGCCCTTGCGGACCGTGAGCCGCAGCTCGCCCCGCAGCGACGTCTCGAGCCCGGTCTGGTTCACCTCCCCGTCGCCCTGCGCCGCGTGCCCGTCGCCCACCTCGAACAGGGCGCCCGGCACCCAGACCGGGATGTAGAGCGTCGTCCCCGCCACCAGCTCCTTGTTGTCCATGTTGCCCGCGTGGCGGCCGGGCGGGTTGCTGGACACGCGGCCCGAGTCGGGGGGCGGCGCCACGCCCATGCTGCCGAAGAAGGGGCGCAGGGGCACGACGATGCCCGGCGCGATCTCGGCGCGGCGGGCGTCCCGGTCGATGTGGATGAGGCGCGAGCGCCTGTCCTCGTCGCAGAGGTCGCGCACGAAGCCGCTGCAGCCGTTGTAGCCGTAGCCGATGGAGAAGTCGACCGAGAGGATCCCCACCTCGAGCACGTCGCCCGGCTCGGCACCCTCCACCCAGACGGGGCCGGTGAGGATGTGCCCACCCGGACCCCGGTCCGTGACCTGGTCGTAGATGGCCCGAAGCTCCGGCTGGACGTCGGACGGCGCGACCCCCAGGGCCTCGAGGCGCGTGGGGCTGCTGGTGAGCATCGTGGTGACCTCGACCACGTCGCCCGAGCGGACGCGCAGCACCGGCGGGGTGGCGGGGTCGTAGTGGCCGAACGCCACCGTCGCGGGTCCGGCGGTGAGCGTGTGGCGGGCCGGGGCGTCCTGGGCGGCGGCGGCGAAGGGAACGAGGAGGAGCGATCCCCCTAGCAGGGCGTCGCGGACGAAGACACGGGGCGCCCTCATCCGCCGTCTCCCCGTCCGACCACCGCGGACACGCGCCCCTCGAATTCGGCGAGCCTGTCGCGGTAGTACGCCTCGCGGGATGCCTGGTCGGCGGTCATCGGCCCGGTCCAGGCGCCCACGTCGGAGTAGAGACGCCCGACCCGGGACAGCAGCTCGTCGACGAGCTCGGCGGTCGCGCGCACCTCCTCCACGACGGCCTCGTCGAGCCGGGGGAGGTTCTCCACGGCCGCGCGCTCGGCGGCGCGCTCCGGCGTGCGTGCCTCCGCGGCGTCGGCGGCGGGGGCGTCCTCGGCCCGGGTGGTATCGGATTGCTCCCGGACCCTGCGGACGAAGGGCGCCAGGCGGTCCACCTGGTCGGCCACGCGCTCGTAGAGGGCGCCCACGCGCCGCTGGTCCTCCGTCCAGCGCCGGCGCACCTCCGGCGCCACCTCGATGCGCGGGTCCTCCATGACCTGGACCGTGCGATCCTGGGAGCGGCCGTCCACCGTGACGCGCACCGTGTAGCGGCCCGGCACCACCAGCGGCCCCCGCATGGGCCGGCTGGAGCGCTCGGGCCCCTCCAGGCTCTCGTGGCGCAGGTCCCAGACCGCCCGGTTGAGGCCCGCCCGCCGGGGCGGATCGGACAGGGTCCGGACGAGGCCGCCGTCGGCCGCCAGGACCGAGACCGTCACGTCGTCCTCGTCCCGCGCGCCGTCCAGCCAGTAGTCCACCATGGCCCCGCGGGGAGGATTCTCGCCCCGGTAGAACATGTCGCCCTGGTGCGCCTTCTCGCTCCAGTAGCGGATCTGGCGCGCCGGCTCGAGCGTGAAGACGTGGAAGGACGCGCCGGCGGGGACGTCGTTCAGCTCCTGGAGCGCATTGATCTGGTCCAGGATCCAGACGCCGCGTCCGTGGGTGCCCAGCACCAGGTCGTTCTCCCGCTCCTGGACCACCAGGTCGTTGAACGGGAGCGTGGGCATGTTGCCGCGCAGCTCCAGCCAGCGCTGCCCCCCGTCGGTGGAGAGGAAGAGGCCGAGCTCGGTGCCCAGGTAGAGCACGTCGGCGTCGCGCGGGTCCTCGCGCAGCGTCCTGGCCACGCGCTCGGGCGGCAGGCCCCCGTCGATGCGCCGCCAGCTCCGCCCGCCGTCGTCGGAGCGGTAGACGTAGTTGCCGTAGTCGTCGTTGCGGTAGTTGTTGACCACCGCGTACACGCGCTCCGCGCGGTGTCGGCTCGGCTCGACCCAGCTCAGGTACGCCAGTGGCGGCAGGCCCGGCATGGCGGCGCTCACGTCGTCCATGCTACGCCCCCCGTCGCGGCTCACCAGCAGCCGTCCATCGTCGGTGCCCACGAAGAGCAGCCCCTCCGCCAGGGGCGACTCGTTCACGACGCTCGCCGTCGGCCAGTACGGGATGCCGTCGTCCAGCGACGGGATGGTGTCGTGCGGGAGTTCGCCCATGATGGGCAGGTCCCGGCGGTCCACGCCACTCGTGAGGTCCCCGAGCGAACGCCAGCTCTCGCCCCGATCGTGGCTGACCCACAGCTCGTCCGTGCCCGCGTAGAGCGTGTTCGGATCGTGCGGAGAGATGATGTAGGGGCCGTCCCAGTTGGCCGGCTCCATCGCCTTGAACAGCTCCGGCTCCGGCTGACGCTCGAACCACGCGTCGAAATTGCGCCGCGGCCCGATGTGGCCCGTCGGGTCTCCCGGACGGATGTCCTGACGCTCGCCCGTGCGCATGTCGAGCCGCGTGAGGCCCAGGTACTGGGACTCGGCGTAGACCCGGTCCGGGTCGGTCCTGTCGGGCGTGGCCAGGAACCCGTCGCCGCCGCCGAGGCGCGTCCAGTCCTCGTTGAGGATCCCCTCCGAGCGGTAGGTCTCGCTGGGCCCGATCCAGGAGCCGTTGTCCTGCAACCCGCCGTAGACGTTGTACGGCGTCTGGTCGTCCACCCGCACGCGGTAGAACTGGCTCAGCGGGAGGTTGGTGACGTAGAGCCAGGTCTTCGCCCGGTCGTAGCTGATGCCCACGCCGCCGTCGTCGCCCTTGATGAGGTGGCGCGAGTCGTCGGGGTTGATCCACAGGATGCGGTCGTCGCCGTGCAGTGACTGATCCAGGCTCTCGAACGTCCGGCCGCCGTCGTCGGAGGCGGCGAAGAAGTTCATGTGGTAGATGCGCTGGTCGTCGTTGGGGTCCACCAGCGGCTGGCTGGCGTACATCGGGCGGGGGTTGAAGTCGCTCATGTGCTCCCACGTCTCGCCCCGGTCCTCCGAGCGGTAGGTGCCGGCGCGTCGCTCCACGTACGCGGTGCTCGCGTTGAACCTCCAGCCCTGCTCGATGCTGGCGTAGACGATGCGCGGGTCCGAGCGGTGGATGCTGATGCCCACGCGTCCCCACTCGCCCACCGGCAGCCCGACGTCGTCGTTGACGGTGGGGGCGCCGCCCTCGCCCTCGTACGCCGCCACCACGGCGGGCGTCTCAAGCGACGAGGGGCCCAGCTTGCGCCCACGTGCGGCCGCCGTCGACCGTCTTGAAGAGGCCGCTTCCGGGGCCGCCGCCGTTGAAGCCGAAGGCGCTCCGCCGCCGCTGGTACATCGCCGCGTACAGCACCTTCGGGTTGGCGGGGTCCATGGCGAGATCCACGGCGCCCGTGTCCTCGTCGACGGCCAGCACCTGCTCCCACGTCTCGCCGCCGTCGGTGGTCCGGTAGACGCCCCGCTCGGGATTCGGTCCCCAGAGGTGGCCCAGGGCCGCCACGTAGACGATGTCGGTGTCCAACGGGTTCACCACGATGCGGCCCACGTGGTGCGACTCGCGCAGGCCCACGTGCGTCCAGGTGCGACCGCCGTCGGAGGACTTGTAGACGCCGTCGCCCCAGGAGGAGCTCTGGCGGTTGTTGGCCTCGCCCG
>JAHWKH010000224.1 GCA_019347995.1 Gemmatimonadota bacterium
GATCCAGGCCGCCGATACGGCGGCCGGATCCTCCAGCGCGGGCGGTGGCAGCGCTCCGTCGACGGGGAAGGCGCCCACGCGGGTGCGCCGCAGGGCCGTGAGGTGGGCACCGGTGCCCAGGGACTCCCCCAGATCGCGCGCCAGGGCGCGGACGTACGTACCGCTGGAGCAGCGGACGCGGAACCGGATCTCGGGAAGCGCCACCTCGAGGAGCTCCGCGGCGTACACCTCCACCACCACCGCCTCCAGGGTGAACGACTCGCCCCGGCGGGCCCTCCGGTGGGCCGCCTCGCCGGCCACCTTCTTCGCGGAGAACGCGGGCGGCACCTGGGCCATCGGCCCCACCATCGCCGCCACCGCGTCCCGCACCTCGGAAGGCTCCAGCGCCTTCCAGCGGTCGTCCCGGCTCACCACCGCGCCCTCGGCGTCCTCCGTCTCCGTGCGGGTGCCCAGCAGGGCCGTGGCCTCGTAGGTCTTGTCCAGGCCGGTGAGGTACTCGGACAGACGCGTGGCGGGGCCGACGCACAGGAGGAGGAGCCCGGTGGCGAACGGATCCAACGTCCCGGTGTGTCCCACCCGCCGGGTCTCCAGGGCACGACGGGCCATGCCCACCACGTCGTGGGAGGTCGGGCCCGCCGGCTTGTCCACCGGGAGCACGCCACCGGCCTCGGCCGCCGTCATTCGTCGGCGTCCCCGCCGTCGCCGGAATCGCCGGGGCCGTCCACCGGTCCCACCTCGCGCAGGATGTCCTCGATGCGCCGGGCCTGCTCCAGGGTGCGATCCTCCACGAAGCGGATCTCGGGAACGCGCCTCACGCTGAGCTCCTGGCCGAGCTGCCGGCGCACGAAGGGCGCGGCGGCTTCGAGGCCCTCGAGGGCCGCCGCCCGCTCCTCGTCGCTCCCCGTGAGCTGGACGTGGACCCGGGCGAGCCACAGGTCGGGCGTGACCTCGACGCCGGTGACCGTGGGGGTGCCCACCCGGGGATCGCGCACGTCGGTGCGCAGGATGCCCGAGATCTCCCGCTTGAGCTGCTCGCCGAGCCGCTCGAGTCGTCTGCTGGCCATGGGTCGTCCGTCCCTTCTCCGGGGCGCGTCGCACCCCATGCATGCGTCGAGGGCGCCCGGCACGTGTCCGGGCGCCCTCGTACTCCGTCCTGCCTCGCCGGATCCGGCGGGGCCTCAATGCAGGTCCCGTCGCCGCCCCAGGATGAGCGCCCGACCCTCGTCCTCGATCATGCGGTCGATGCGGTCGAGGATCTGGTCGGCGTTGCGCGTATCGGTGGCCACCACGGCCACGGTGATCTCCGAGCGCGTCCAGACGTCCTGCTGCCCGGTCTCGGCGACCGACACCTTGAAATGGTGGTGGATACGATCCTTCAGCGACTTCACCACCCGGCGCTTGTCCTTCAGGGACATGCAGCCCGGCAGCGAGAGCTGCCAGCTAACGACGCCGACGATCACGGCCGCCCCCTACGAAGAAGGCGGGACGATCAGCCGCGCCCCTCCGCCGAGCCCGCGAGCGTCCGGGCGATCTCCTCGACGCTGTAGCACTCCAGCACGTCCCCGATCTTCAGGTCGTTGAAGTTGGCCACGCCGATGCCGCACTCGAAGCCCTCGCGGACCTCGCGCACGTCGTCCTTGAAGCGCTTGAGCGAGGCGATGTCGCCGTCGTAGGTGACGATGCCGTCGCGGACCACCCGCACGCGACCCGCGCGCTGGATCACGCCGTCGGTGACGTAGCAGCCGGCGATGGTTCCCGTGCCCTTGATGCGGAAGGTCTCGCGCACCTCGGCGGCGCCGAGGATCGTCTCCCTCTGCTCGGGCGAGAGCATGCCCTCGAGCGCGGAGCGGACGTCGTCCACGGCGTTGTAGATGACGTCGTAGGTCTGGATGTCGACGCCGTCGCGCTCGGCCAGGTTGCGGGCCTTGGTGTCGGGGCGGACCCGGAACCCGATGATGACGGCCCCCGCCGTCTCGGCCAGCAGCACGTCCGACTCGTTCACGGCCCCCACGCCGCGGTGGATGATGTCCACCTGGACCTCGGGGGTGCCGAGCTGCTCCAGCGCGTCGGCCACGGCCTGGACCGAGCCGTCCACGTCGCCCTTGATGATGAGGGGCAGGAAGCCCTCGGCCTCGCCCTCGGCCATGAGCTGGCTGAAGTCGCCCAGCTTGAGTCCGCGCTCCTTCACGCGGAGCTGCTTCTCGCGCTCCAGCCGCTGACGCGTGCTCGAGATGTCGGCGGCCTTCTCGGCGTCCATCACCTGGAAGGTGTCTCCGGCCTGCGGAACCCCGCTGGAGCCGAGGATCTGGACCGGGATGCCCGGGCCGGCCTCCTTCACCTGCTTCCCGCGTTCGTCCAGCAGCGCGCGGACGCGGCCGCCGTGCATCCCCACCAGGAAGTCGTCGCCCACCCGCAGGGTGCCCTTCTGCACGAGCACCGAGACCAGGGGCCCCTTCCCCACGTCGAGCTGCGCTTCGATCACCGTGCCGTACGCGTCCCGCACGGGGTTCGCCTTCAGCTCCAGCAGATCGGCCTGCAGGAGGATCTTCTCCAGCAGGTCGTCGACGCCCTGGCCGGTCTTCGCGCTGATCTCGGCCGACAGCACCTGGCCTCCGAACTCCTCCACCTGCACGTCGTGCTGGAGGAGCTCCTGGCGGACCCGGTTCGGCTGCGCCGCCGGGAGGTCGACCTTGTTGATGGCCACGATCAGCGGCACGCCGGCGTTCTTGGCGTGGCTGATGGCCTCGATGGTCTGGGGCATGACCGAGTCGTCGGCCGCCACGATGAGGATGACCACGTCCGTCACGTCGGCGCCCCGGGCGCGCATGGCCGTGAAGGCGGCGTGTCCGGGCGTGTCCAGGAACGTGATGGTGCGCCCGTCGTCGAGCTCCACGTGATAGGCGCCGATGTGCTGGGTGATGCCGCCGGCCTCGCCCGCCACGACGTTGGACTTGCGGATGCGGTCGAGCAGGAGCGTCTTGCCGTGGTCGACGTGGCCCATGACGGTGACGACCGGCGGGCGCGGCTGCAGGTCCTCGGGCGCCTCCTCCTCCTCGTCCTCGTCGGCGCCGCCCTCGTACTCCTCCTCCCGGACCGCCTCGAACCCGAACTCCTCCAGCAGCATCTCGATCTGGTCGAAGTCGAGGCGCTGGTTGATGGTGACCATCAGGCCCAGGTTCTTGAAGGCGGAGCCGATGATCTCGGTGGGCGTGACGTCGATGAGCTCCGACAGCTCGGAGATGGTGAGGAACTCGGCGACCCGCACGGTCTTGGATTCGCGCTCGGCCTCCTCCTGCGCCTCCATGTCGGCCATCTCCTGCTCCTCGGCCGACGGGCGCGCGCTGCGACGGCGGCGCTTCTTGCCGCCCCCGCCCTTCAGCTCCGCCATGACGCGCTGGATGTTCTCCTGGACCGCGTCCTGGTCCGGGCGCTGCCGCTTCTTTCCCTTCTTCTGCTTGGCCTTGCGGCGGCCGTCGCTGGTGTAGCCCTCGGCCTGGATGCGCACCGTGCCCCCGGGGCCGGCGCTGGCCGCCGGCTGGGGCTTGGGACGAAGCCGTCGGCCCGACTCTGGCGCGCCCTTGCGGGCGGGCTCGGGCTTCTCGGCGGCCGGAGCCTCGACCTCTTCGGTCTCCTCGGCCTCCTCCTCGGGCGCGGCGCGTTCGGCGGCCGGCTCCTCCTCGGACTCGGCGGCTTCGGTCTCGGGCTCCGGCTCGGTCTCCGGAGCTTCGGCCTCGACCTCCACCGGCTCCTCCTCCGGCTCGGCCTCCTCGACCTCCTCGACCTCCTCCTCGGCCTCGGCGGCCGCCTCGGCGACGTCCTCCGCCTCGACGGCCTCCTCCTCGACGGCTTCTGCCTCGGGAGCCGCGGCCTCCTCCTCCTCGTCCTCCGGCTCGGCCTTCTTGCGTGACACGCGCCGGCGCCGCCGCTTCGGCGTCGCCGTCTCCTCGATGGCGGCCTGGAGCGCTTCGGAGGTATCCTTCCCCCCGCGGCGCTCCCGCTCCACCTTCGCGATCACCTTGGCGACGTCGGCGTCCTTCACCTGCGCCCCCGCGCTCGAGACGGGGATCCCCATCTCCCGCAGGAGATGCAGGAGCGCATCCGTCTCGACCTTCAGGTCCTGAGCCAGCTCGAGTACCCGCATACTTCCTGTTGTCCCTCCAACGATGATTCGCCGCTACCCCGCACCCTCCGTGAGGTGGCGCAGAAGCGGTTCCGCGAACTCCCGCCGGGTCACGGCCACCGCCGACAGCGGCGGCCCACCCAACGCGGTCCCCAGGCTGATGCGGTCCCCCGGCACCCGCCGGGGGACCGCCCGATGTTCCAACAGCGCCGTGACCTTTCGAAGCTGACCCGGCGACGCGTCTGCGGCCAGGAGGACCATGTGGGCCCTTCCTTCCCGCACGGCGCGGCGCGTGGCCTCGAGGCCCGTCACGACGGCGCCCGCCCGCTGGGCCAGGCCCAGGAGCTTCAGCGCCTCACGTGCCCCGCTCGTCTCCGTCATCGGCGGCCTCCACGGAGGAGACGGGCTCCTCCTCCCCCTCCCCGGGCTCGGCCTTCCTCGCGGACGCGGGGGAAGGCTTCTCGCCCTCCTCTTCGCCCTCGTCCTCGTCCTGTTCGGCATGTTCCGCGCCGACGTCGTCCTCGTCTTCCTCTTC
>JAHWKH010000225.1 GCA_019347995.1 Gemmatimonadota bacterium
CCCCGCTGCGCCAATACCTTTTCGGGACTTCCGCAGGCCTGATCCCGCCTCCTCGCGGGCTCACCCGTCCCCCAACCGACGCACCGACGGAGCGTTCCCTTGGAAAAGCACAGTCTGGAATTTTTGAAGCGACTGCTCGACACGCCGGGGCCGTCGGGTTTCGAAGCGGCGCCCGCGCGCGTGTGGCGCGAGGAAGCCGAAGGGTTTGCCGAGCGGGTGTGGGCGGACGTGAGCGGAAACTCCCTGGCCGTTGTGAATCCCGAGGGCCGGCCCCGGGTCATGCTGGCGGGGCACGTCGACGAGATCGGCCTCCAGGTGACCTGGATCGACGAGAAGGGCTTCCTCTTCGTGGACGAGATCGGAGGCTGGGACGCCCAGGTGCTGGTGGGCCAGAGGGTGAAGATCCTCGGAAGGGACGGCGACGTGCCCGGGGTGATCGGCAAGAAGCCCATCCACCTCATCAAGCAGGACGACCGCTCGAAGGCGTCGAAGACGGAGGACCTGTGGGTGGACGTGGGCGTCTCCTCCAGGGATGAGGCGGCCAAGCTGGGCGTGGGCGTCGGCGATCCCATGGTCCTGGATACGCGCATGCAGCGCCTGGCGGGGGACCGGGTGGTGAGCCGTGCCATCGACAACCGGATCGGCGCCTACGTGGTGCTGGAGGCGCTGCGGCTCCTCGCCGAGACGCCCGCGCCGGCCGCGGCCACCTACGCGGTGGCCACCTCGCAGGAGGAGATCGGCTACGCCGGAGGCGGAGCCCGCACCAGCGCCTACGCGCTGGAGCCCCAGGTCGCGCTGGTCGTGGACGTCACGTTCAGCACCGACGTGCCCGACATCGAGAAGAAGGAGGTGGGCGAGCACGCCATCGGGGGCGGCCCGGTCCTCAGCCGCGGATCGGCGGCCCACGAGATGGTCTTCCGGCGGCTGCTGGCGGCGGCCGAGGCGGAGGGCATCCCCTACACCGTGCAGGCGTCGCCCAAGGCCACCCGCACCGACGCCGACGCCATCTACCTGACCCGCACCGGTGTGCCCACCGGGGTCGTCTCGGTGCCGAACCGCTACATGCATTCTCCCAACGAGCTGGTGAGCCTGGCCGACCTGGAGAACGCCGCGCGGCTCATCGCCGCGTTCGTCCGGGGGCTCGAGGCGGACGCGGACTTCACGCCCCGCTGACGGAGGGCCTGGCGTCCAGCCCCCCCGACGTTGACGCGGCCCCGGCCTCTCGTCTAGCCTATAGGGCTTTTTCGCCGCCTCCGGCCCCGCGACGCCGGGCCGGCACGAGACGCTCCATACCGGAACCGACGGGACATATCATGTTCGACGCCACCGAGCTCATCCGTGAGCTGCAGGAGATGCGCGACGAGGGTCATCTCTCCGACGCGCTCACACGCCGCGCCATCAAGCGGATCGCCAACTCCGACGACCGCTTCGACTGGGTCGGGGCCTACCTCCTCGACGAGGAGGCCAACGAGCTCTGGCTGCACAACTACGTGGGCACGCCCACGGAGCACTCCAAGATCCCCGTGGGGGAGGGTGTGTGCGGCACGGCAGTGGCGGAGAAGACGAACCAGAACGTCCCCGACGTGACCGCGGTGGACAACTACCTCGCCTGCCATCCGGACGTGAAGTCGGAGATGGTGGTCCTCATCCGAGCCGGCGACACCATCTTCGGGCAGATCGACATCGATTCGGAGGAGCCCGACGCGTTCGGTGACGAGGACATGGCGGCGCTGGAGGCGGTGGCGGATAAGTTGGCCGAGCAGCTCATGGCCGAACGGAGGTGACGGGCGGCTGAAATTCGCGCAGGGGGGCGTCGGGCCGCGGACTCCCTTCCTGCGGCGTAGCGCTGCTACGCCTTGGTCGGTCGCCTTGCCCTCCTACCCCTGCACGAATTTGAGCCCCCCCAGGGCGGAGCGTGAGCCCAACCCCTCCGGCGCGCGGATGACCGGAGCGGCCCCTCCGTCTCACCTGACTCCCCGAGGCCCTTGACGCTTCGCTCCATCCAGGCATCGAACGCGGGTCCCTTCACGCTCGAGGGGACCCGCACGTTCTTGGTGGGGACACGGCGGGTGGCGGTGGTGGATCCGGGGCCGGACGATCCGGGGCACGTGCGGGCGGTGGCCGGGGTGGTGGCGGGGGCGGAGGCGGTGACGCTGGTGCTCACCCACGGGCACGCGGACCATGCGGGCGCGGCGCCGGCCCTGGCCTCCTTGCTCGACGCGCCGGTGGTGGGGGCCTGGGGGACCGGGCCGGGGGAGCCGGGAGAGGATCGGCATCCGGGGCCGGCGGCGGGGCTCTCCTTCCGGGCCCTGGGGCAGGGCGAGGTGGTCCCCACCGACGCGGGGGCGCTGGTGGCCGTGCACACGCCGGGGCACACGCCCGACCACCTTGCCTTCCACTGGGAGGCGGGCCGGGCGTTGCTGGCAGGAGACCTCCTGCTGGGGCGGGGCGACACCACGTGGGTCGCGGGATACCCTGGCTGCGTGACCGACTACCTGGCCTCCCTGGAGCGGGTGAGTGCTCTTCCGCTGGACATCATCCATCCGGCCCACGGGCCCGACCTCGACGACCCGGCGGCGGCGCTGGAGCGGTTCGAATCCCACCGGCGCGTTCGCGTCCGCCAGGTCCGCGACGCGCTCGCGGAGGCGCCGGGGGCCGACGAGGCCGAGCTCCTGGCCCGGGTCTACGGCGACGCCATCCCCCCCGGTCTCCGGGGCGCGGCCCTCGAAAGCCTGCGGGCGCTGGTGGAGCACGTCCGCGGCCCCGCCGGGTAGCCCGGAGCACCCTACCCCGGCACGGTTGCTGCTAGGAATCGCCCCATGGTACCATGCCCCTCGCGGACCGCGACGGCTCCACAGCACCTCCGCCCGCGGGGCGCCGGAGCCCGGCGCGGCGCCGCGGGGCCTCTCCCCCTTCCGGAGGGACTGTGACCCAGGCGCTTCCGCGCGCGCTCGTCGACGAGCTCAGAGACGTCATCGGCCCGGACCACGTCGTGGACGATCCGGACCGGCTGCTCGTGTACGAGTCGGACGCCCTCACGACGTACCGCCACCTCCCCCGCGCCATGCTCCTGCCCGCCGACACCGACGAGGTGTCCCGGGTGCTGGACGCACTCCACCGCCACCGGGTCCCCTTCGTCCCCCGGGGCGCCGGCACCGGCCTCTCCGGCGGCGCCCTGGCCGTGGACGGCGCCGTGGTGGTGGGCACGGCCCGCATGGACCGCATCCTCTCCCTGGACGCGGCCAACCGCGTGGCGCGGGTCCAGCCGGGCGTGGTGAACGCGCGCCTGGGCGAGGCGGCCCTGCGCGAGGGCCTCCACTACGCGCCCGATCCGTCGTCCCAGAGCGCGTGCACCCTCGGCGGCAATGTGGCGGAGAACTCCGGCGGACCCCATTGCCTCAAGTACGGGGTGACGACGCGGTGGGTCAGCGGCCTCACGGTGGTCCTCCCCGGCGGCGAGGTCGTGGAGCTCGGCGGGGCACACCGGGAGTCGCCGGGCTACGACCTGGTGGGGCTGTTCGTGGGGTCCGAGGGGTGCTTCGGCATCGCCACGGAGATCGAGGTCCGCCTCGTGCCTCCGCCGGCCGCCGCCCGCGCTGTCCTGGCGGTCTTCGACGACCTCGAGTCGGCGGGACGGGCGGTCACGGCCATCATGGCCGACGGGCTCCTCCCTGCGGCCCTGGAGATCGTCGACGGCGCCACCATCCGCGCCGTCGAGGCGAGCGTCTACGCGGCGGGCTATCCCGAGGACGCGGAGGCCGCGCTGGTGGTGGAGTTCGACGGCACGGAGGCGGGTCTGGACGGCGAGGCCGACCGGGCCGCCGAGCTGTGCCTGGAGGCGGGCGCGAGCGAGGTCCGCCGGGCCCGGGACGAGAACGAGCGGCTTGCGCTCTGGAAGGGGCGCAAGAAGGCGTTCGGGGCCATGGGCCGCATCGCGCCCGACCTGCTCGTGCAGGACGCCACCGTCCCGCGCACCCGCCTTCCCGGCGTCCTGGCGCGCATCGCCGAGATCCCCAAGCTCTTCATCGCCCAGGTCAACGGGCACGCGCTGGGCGGGGGGCTCGAGATGGCGCTGGCGTGCGACCTGCGCTTCGGCGCCGACGAGGGCTACGTCCTCGGCCTACCCGAGGTCACGCTCGGGCTCCTGCCGGGCAACGGCGGCACCCAGCGGCTCCCGCGCCTCATAGGCCCGGCGCTGGCCAAGGAGCTGATCTTCACCGGCAGGCGCATCGACGCCGAGGAGGCCAAGGGGATGGGCCTCGTGAACCGGGTCGTCGGCCAGGGCGAGGCGCTCCTGGTAGACGGGGGCGATCCGAAGGCTGTGGATGTACTTTTCGAGATCGCCCGCCAGATCGGTGGCGGCATCCGGCGCGAGGAGATCGGGCAAGACGGTGGCGAAGAGCGACAGGAGCACCCGCTCGGTGCGGTGCGTCTCGAGCGTGAGGGAGAGCACCTCGGCGAGGCGCTCGGCCATCGACAGCTCGGCGTCCCCGTGCGGCGCCGAGCTGCGAAAGAGAGCCGCCCCGCCGAGGACCTGGGCGCCGGCCCTCAGCGGGACGAAGATCGCGTGCCGCGGCGTGGTGGTCAGCGCCGATCCGAGGGCGGCGAGC
>JAHWKH010000226.1 GCA_019347995.1 Gemmatimonadota bacterium
GGAGCGCTGCCTCCTGTTCGCGTTCGAGGAGAGCAAGGACCAACTCTGCCGCAACGCGGCCGCCTGGGGGATGGACTTCGACCGGATGGAGCGGGAGGGCTCGCTGCGGGTCGTCACCTTCTACCCCCACGCCCGCAGCCTCGAGGAGCACCTGGTCTTCACCAAGACCCAGATCGACGAGTTCCGGCCCAACCGGGTCGCCGTGGACTCCCTCACGGCGCTCGAGCGGGTGGGCCCCACGCGGGGCTTCCGCGAGTTCATCATCAACCTGACGGCCACGCTGAAGCAGAAGGAGATGTGCGGGCTCTTCACCGCCACCACGCCGGGGCTGTCGGGCGGGCCCTCGGTGACGGAGGCGCACATCTCCACCCTCACCGACTCCATCCTCATGCTCCGCTACGTGGAGACCTTCGGCGTGCTCCGGCGCGCCCTGGCCATCCTGAAGATGCGCGGCTCGGCCCACGAGCGGAACGTGCGCGAATACTCCATCGACGGAGAAGGGCTGCACATCCACGGACCGTTCAGCGAAGTGACCGGCATCCTGTGGGGCTCCCCCGCGTACAGCGACTCGTGGTGGGAGCCGAAGGAGTACCACCTGGAGCGGCCCCAGGGCCGCGACTGAGGGCGGGTTGATCCGATGGCGTCCGCGCAGCCGACCGGGACCCCCCGATCCGACAGCGACGCCCGGGCGTCCCGCGGCTCCACGACGAACGGGAGCCGCGACCTCCTCCACGAGCTGGAGGCGATGGAAGCGCGCTTCCGTAGCATCGTGGAGCGGAGCGCCGACGGCGTCATCGTGCTGGACGGGGAGGGTCACATACGCTTCGCCAACCCCTCCACGCGCCGTCTCTTCGGCCGCCCCGACGGCGAGCTCGTGGGACAGGAGTTCGGGTTCCCCGCCGTGGCGGGCGAGACGACCGAGATCGACCTGATTCGCGGCGGCGGCGACACCCTGGTCGCCGAGATGCGGGTCGCCGAGACGAGCTGGGACGGGGATGACGCCCTCCTCGTGCTCCTGCGCGACATCACCGACAGGAAGGCGGCCGAGGAGCGGGAGCGCCAGCTCGTGCGCGAGCAGGCGGCCCGCGCCGAAGCGGAAGCCGAAGCCCGGCGCGTGGAGGTGCTCAATCGCGCGACCGAGGCCCTGGGCTCCACGCTGGACCTGGACGAGATGCTCCGCTCCCTCGCCGGCGTGATCGTCGACGAGATCGCCGACGTGTGCCTCCTGGACGTCGACGACCAGTACGGGCCGATGCGGCGCCTGGCGGCGGCGCGACGCGACCATCCGCGCCAGGCCCTGGTCCGGGGCATCGAGGACCGGCCCACCCGCCTGGGCTCCGACAGCCCGGAGGCCCGGGTCTTCCGCACGGGCCGCGCGGAGCTGGTGCCGGAGGTCAACGAGGCGTGGCTGCGGGACGCGGGCGCCGACACGGAGTGGATCCAGCTCTGCCACACGATCCGACCCTCCTCGCTCATGATGATCACGCTCCAGGCCGGCACCCTTCCGTGGGGCGTCGTCACCCTCTTCTCCTGCGACCCGGACACGCGCTACGGTCCGGCCGATCTCGAGCTGGCGTCGGAGCTGGTGCGCCGCGCGGGGATCACCATCGAGAACGCCCGCCTCTTCCGGCTGGCGCAGGAGGCGAACCGGGCCAAGTCGGACTTCCTCGCCGTGGTCTCGCACGAGCTGCGCACGCCGCTCTCCGCCATCATCGGCTATTCGGGCCTCCTGCAGGAGAAGCTCGCGGGACCGCTGACGGAGGCGCAGGAGGAGCATCTCACCTCCATCCAGCGGAGCGCGTCGCACCTGACCAGGCTCATCGACCAGCTCATGTTCTTCGCCCGGCTGGAGACCGACCGGGAGAGGGTGGATCCCGAGGAGGTGGACGCGGCGCAGGTGGCGCGCGAGGTGGCGATGCTGGCCCGGCCGCTCGCCCAGCGGAAGAAGCTGGTCCTGGTGGAGCGGATTCCCGACGGTCCCGCGATCCTGGTGACCGACGGGAAGAAGCTGTCCCAGATCCTCATCAACCTGGTGACCAACGCCATCAAGTACACGGATGCGGGCGAGGTCTGCCTGGAGCTGGAGGCGAGCGACCTCGAGGTCGTCTTCCGGGTGCGGGACACCGGCGTGGGGATCGATGGGCGGCGGCTGGAAGAGATCTTCGAGCCGTTCCACCAGCTCGAGGACGCCCGCACCCGGACGGAGGGCGGCATGGGCATCGGCCTCACCCTGGTGCGCGACCTCACCCGCCTCCGGGGCGGCGAGGTCGGCGTGGAGAGCCGGCCGGGCGTCGGCAGCACCTTCTCGGTGCGTCTGCCCCGCTCGCACCTGGGGCCGCGTCCTTGACTTTCCGGGAGCGCCGGCCCCATATATCTTTTCATCCGAATATATGGATACTACCGCCGAGCGTCCCCGGATCTTCGACCGCCTGAGCGTCCTGGGCGATCCGACCCGGAGCCGCATCCTGGCGCTGCTGGAGCGCCAGGAGCTGACGGTCTCGGAGCTGTGCCTGGCGATCCAGCTTCCCCAGAGCACGGCGAGCCGGCACCTGAAGGTCCTGGCCGAGGGAGGATGGGTGACGGCCCGCTCCGAGGGGACGAGCCGGTACTACCGGGCCGCCGATCCAGGGGCGACGCCCGGGACCTCTGGTCGCTGGTGAGGGAGGAGCTGGCGGGCTCGCCCGAGTGGCGGGAGGACCGGGAGCGGGCCCGCAGCGTGCTGGCGGCGCGGCAGGACCGCTCCCGCGCCTTCTTCTCGGCCTCGGCCGATCGCTGGGACGCGCTGCGCGGCGACCTGTACGGGGCCCGCGCGGACCTGCTGCCCCTCTTCGGCCTGCTGGAGCCGGATTGGGTGGTGGGCGACCTGGGATGCGGCACGGGACAGCTCGCCGCGGCCCTGGCGCCGTTCGTGGCGCGCGTGGTGGCGGTGGATCGCTCGCCCGAGATGCTGGCCGCCGCCCGGGACCGGCTGGCCGGCTTGGACAACGTGGAGCTGCGCGAGGGGGAGCTGGAGGCCCTCCCGCTGGAGGACGCCACGCTGGGCCTGGCGGTGGTGTCCCTGGTGCTCCACTTCGTGGGCAGTCCCGGGGAGGCGCTGGCCGAGGCCGCCCGGGTGCTGGCGCCGGGAGGGCGCCTGGTCGTGGTGGACATGCGTCCCCACGGACGCGAGGGGTACCGGGAGGAGATGGGCCACGTCTGGCCCGGGTTCTCCGGCGAGCGGCTCCTGGGCTGGATGGAGGACGCGGGGCTCGAGGGGGCGCGGGTACATCCCATCCCTCCCGACCCGCAGGCGAAGGGTCCGCTCCTGTTCGTGGCGCACGCGCGCCGGCCGATGGCCGGCGGCCCGGACGGCGGCGGACGGCTGGAATCGAAACGACCCGCACTCAACCGATGAGGACCATGGAAAGCGTAACGCTGAAGGAGCGGACCACGGAGGGCGGCACCGAGCGACCCCCGTTCAAGGTGAAGGACCTGGGCCTGGCCGAGTGGGGGCGCAAGGAGATCCGCCTGGCCGAGCAGGAGATGCCGGGCCTGATGTCCCTGCGGGAGCGCTACGGCGACGAGCGGCCGCTGGAGGGCGCCCGGGTCATGGGCTCGCTCCACATGACGGTGCAGACGGCGGTCCTCATCGAGACGCTGACGCACCTGGGTGCCGACGTGCGCTGGGTGAGCTGCAACATCTTCTCGACGCAGGACCATGCGGCCGCCGCCGTGGCGGTGGGACCCGACGGCAGCGTGGACGAGCCCCGCGGCGTGCCGGTCTTCGCCTGGAAGGGCGAGACCCTGGAGGAGTACTGGTGGGCCACGCAGGAGGCCCTGCTATGGCCCGACGGCCGGGGTCCCGACCTCATCGTCGACGACGGCGGTGACGCCACGCTCCTGGTTCAGAAGGGCGCCGAGTTCGAGGAGGCGGGGGCCGTGCCGGACTTCGATCCGGAGGCGGATCCCGACGAGTGGGGCGTGATCCTGGGCGTGCTGCGCGAGTGGCAGGCCAGGGACGCCGATCGCTGGCGGCGCACGGCGGCGGCGCTCCGGGGGGTCTCGGAGGAGACCACCACCGGCGTGCACCGGCTCTACGAGATGATGCGCGACGGCACGCTCCTCTTCCCCGCCATCAACGTGAACGACTCGGTCACCAAGTCGAAGTTCGACAACATCTACGGCTGCCGGCACTCGGTCATCGACGGGTTGAACCGCGCCAGCGACGTCATGCTGTCGGGGAAGCTCGCGGTGGTGTGCGGATACGGCGAGGTCGGCAAGGGCTGCGCCCAGGCCCTCAAGGGCCAGGGGGCACGGGTGGTGATCACGGAGATCGATCCCATCTGCGCGCTCCAGGCCGCGATGGAGGGCTTCGAGGTGAAGCGCATGGAGGACGTGGTCGGGATCGCCGACGTGTTCATCACGGCGACCGGCAACAAGGACGTCGTCACGGCCGAGCACATGTCCCGCATGAAGGACCAGGCCATCGTGGGCAACATCGGCCACTTCGACAACGAGATCGACATGGCCGGGCTCAAGAGGATCCCGGGCATCGAGAGGGTCAACATCAAGCCGCAGTACGACGAGTGGATCTTCCCCGACGGACACTCGATCCTCGTCC
>JAHWKH010000227.1 GCA_019347995.1 Gemmatimonadota bacterium
GGTGAAGCCGCTCGTCGACCTGGCCGTCTACCGGGGCGGCACGGGCATCGGCGGGATCCTCCTCCTGGTCTTCACCAACGGCCTCGGCATGGGCATGCGCGGCGTGGCCGTCATCGCCGCGGGACTCATCGGCCTCTGGGTGCTCGCCACCTTCCGCATGAAGCGGGAGTTCAAGGACTCGGTGAAGCGCCTCATCGGGATCCGGGACGTGTCGCTGCGGGACCTGATCGCGCAGCGGGTCGACGAGAGCACCAGCGAAGGGCTGCGCCGCACCCTGCAGGGCGAGGACGAGGACGAGATCGTCTACTCCCTGGGGCTGGTGCGACACCACGACATGGCGGCTTTCGCCGGCGAGCTGCGCGAGCTGCTCCACCACGAGTCGCCGGACGTGCGAACCGTGGCCCTCATGAACCTGGCGGAGATCGAGGACCGCAGCTCCGTGCCGGAGGCCCGGGCCCTCCTGGTGGACCCGGACCTCGACGTGAGGGTGGCGGCGATGGACTACGTCTGCCGCTTCGGCACGGACGACCCGGACCAGGAGCTCCTGGACGCGCTGGACGACGAGGCCTATGGCGTCCGGGCCGCGGCCATCGCCGTCATCCTGCGGCACGGGGGCCGGGTGGACGCGACCTCTGAGTCGGAGCCGTTCCACCTGCAGGAGAGGGTGGGTGATCGAGGCGCCGACGCCCTGGAGGCGCTCTCGGGGGAGGAGGACCTGGAGGCGCGGGTGTACGCGGCGCGGCTCATGGTCGAGGCGGACCTGGGCTCCGAGCGGGGAAAGAGGGTCATGAATCTCCTCCTCGAGGACCCCGACGACTCGGTGCGTCACGCGGCCCTGCAGGCCGCCACCCAGACTCCCGGGGCCGATTTCCTGCCCGTCCTCGTCGACCGCCTCGAGGTGCCCCGCGACCGGAACGCGGCCGTGCGCGCGCTGCAGCGCCGGGCGCCCGAGATCCGCGACCTCCTCTTCTCGAAGCTGTGCGACCCCGACGCGCCCCTCCAGCAGCGTCTCTCCATCCCGAAGATCCTGCGCGAGACGGCCGACCAGGCCGCCGTCGACAGCCTCGTGGAGACCCTGGCCGCACGGGGCACGCCGGGCCAGGTCCGCTTCGAGATCCTGAAGACCCTGGGCAAGCTCCGGCGCGACCGCCTCGACCTGGACTTCGAAGCCTACGACGTGGACCCGCTGGTCGAGCGCGAGGCCCGGGAAGCGTACCTGTGGGCGCGTCGCGTCCACGTCGTGTCCGAGGGCAAGGGCACCGCGACGTTCCTGGAGCGCATCCTCCAGCAGCGCATGGAGGAGGCGGCGGAGCGGGCGTTCAGGTCGTTGGGTCTCCATCACGAGCTGGAGGACCTGGAGGCCGCGTTCGCGGCGCTCCGCTCCCGCGACGAGCTCACGCGGCAGCGCGGCTTCGAGCTGGTGGACAACGCCCTTCCCCGGCGGCAGCGCATCGTCTTCGACCCCCTCCTGAATCCGGACAAGTCGTGGAAGGAGAGGAGCGCAGCGGCCGAGGAGCGCTTCGGCGCTCCCCCGGAGACGCGGGAGGAGATCCTCCGCACCCTGATGGACGAGGACGGCCTGTGCGTGAGCAGCCTGGCGCAGCTCGCCCTGACCGGGGAGCCGGTGGAAGGCGTGCTGACGCCCCGGGAGCTGAGGGAGCAGATGGCGTCCCGCATCAGCCTGGTGCTGGACGAGCCCTACATCGAGGAGGCGGTACGCATCATGGACATCCTGGAGCGGGCGGACGTGCTGCGGAAGACCGACGTCTTCCGCGAGCTGAGGGGGGAGGAGCTGGCGGGTATCGCGTCCCTGATGGACGAGGAGCGCCTGAAGGAGGGGGAGGCCGCCGCCCTGGACGGCGACGGAAGCCGCCTCCTGGTGGTGGTGAAGGGACGCGTGGGCGCCCGGGAGGATGACCGGGTGGTGCGCTCGGCGGGACCGGGCGAGGTCCTGGTGGATCCGGGCTTCCTCGACGGTCGCCCGTCGGGGACCGACTCGGTGGCGCTCGAGGAGAGCGTGGTCCTTTCACTCCCCCGTCTGGCGTTCCAGCGCCTGCTGGAGGAGCGATTCACTGTGGTGCGTGGACTCCTCACCCATCTGGGCTCGGTGCTGCGCGGTGAGAGAGGGGAGGGGCCGGGCGGCGACGCGGGCTCACACCGGCGGGAGAAGGCGGGGGCGGCGGCGGATTGACCGCCGCCCGGGCCCCGCGTCGCGCCACACGACGACCCGGAGCGCCAGGTCGGCGGCCAGGGGAGGAAGGAGCGAGATGGGCACGGCCGCCACGGCGAGCCAGGCCGGCTCGGCCCCCACGCCCCACACCGCGCCGACCGCGAGGTGGACGACGAGCCCCGACAGATAGGCGGGCAGCATCACCACGATCCACAGGGCGGGGACGTCGCCCGACGCGCCGAGCGCCGCGGCCAGCGCGAGGCACGTCCACGAGAGGAGGCACAGGGACGTGAGAGGAAAGGCGCGTACGCCCGCCCGCAACGCGTTCCGCCCCCGCAGCCCCATGCTCAGCCTTCCTCCCCGTGGGCGAGGCCGACGACCCGGAGCCGGCCGTCGACGTTCCCGAGGTACACCCTGGCGGGAGGCGGACTCGTGCCGGGCCGTAGCGTGCGCAGCTCGAGCGTCATCAGGGCTCCGGCCCCGGGAGTATCTCCGCTCCAGCCCACCTCCAGGATCTGGTCTCCGCCCCCCCGCGCCTGTCCCCACCCTTCGCCCAGCACGCGCTCGCCGCTCCTGAGCTTCCAGGTGTAGCGCGTCTCTTCCGGTCTCCAGAGGGCCTGCTCCAGGCCCAGGTCCCTGAAGGAGACGCGAAGGGAGGCGGGGCCCACCTCCGTCACCCGGGGCGCCTCGACCGTGGAGACCTCGCCGAACCAGTGGGCCACCGTCAGGTCGCGGCGCACCCGGAGGATGGCGCTGAGCGTGTCGTCCAGCGCCGCCGAGGGCAGGCCCCCCTCCTCCACCGCCGCGCGGATGTGCTCGTCGGTGAAGGCGCTGAGGATCTTCGCCATCCAGTAGCCGTCGGCGGCGGTGAGGTTCGTCCACGCCGGATTGGTCCACGTCGCCTTCCAGCCTCCGGGGTCGAAGCTCTCGGCGCGTATGTACCCGATCGACGGGTGCGGCAGCGTCCAGTGGTCGTCCTCCCACTCGGCCTGGTATGCGCCGAGGGAGGCGAGGCGGGCCAGGAGCCGCCACAGGTCGGCAGGGCGCTCCGCGCCGTCCTTCGGGTGCTTGGTGCGGGTGGATCCGCTTCCCAGGGCGGCGCCGAAGTCGATGACGTAGTGGCGCAGATAGCCGGGCTCCACGTAGACGTCCATCGTGTTCCCCTCGCGCAGGTCCGTGTTGTGGACCCACGCGGAGACCACCCGGAGGGCCCGCACCTCGCGCCGGTGCTCGTGGCGGTAGTGGTCGTTCGGGTCGTCGTCGCGGGTTCCCACGAAGTAGAACGGGCCCTTCGGGATGCCCGGCACGAACTTGCTCGCCACGGCCAGGAAGCGCCCGTCGGGCAGCGTCCGGGTCCGCCCCAGGAGCTCCCGGACGTCATCCATGGACATGGGACGCTCCTGCCCCGACGCCGTCTCCAGCTCCGCGTCCTCCGCCACCTCGATGGCCGCGCTGTCGACGACCATGAGGTAGTCCTCGGGAACGTGGTAGCCGGCGCCCCACATGAGCTTGCTCACGATGATCGACGCCGCGGACTGGATGTGGAAGAACTCCGGCGGATCGAACTTGACGATGTAGGTGTCGCCCTTGGCGTCCTCCGCCGTGAAGCCGGGCGTCACGCCCGCCGTCTTCGCCTCCAGAACCACCAGGCGGCTCGGGTCGGGCGCCGATTCGGGCGCCGCCGGCCCCACCGCCAGCTCCCGTGGGGAGATGGGACGGTAGCCCATCCGCGGCTCCCACCACGCGGACGGCACGACGTCGTCGTGGTGCGTGAGGTTGAGCGCCTCCCCATCCGATCCCGCGAAGGGCGCGGCCATGTCGTAGGGCGCGTGCAACAGGGCCGCCCGGGCGAAGCGGTTCTCGCTCTGCTCCCCCGGCTCCGGGATGGGGAGCGTGTCGGCCCAGGGGATGGGCTCGGGCCGCAGCGGCAGGGGCGGAAGCTCCCTGGCGCACCCCGTGGCCACGGCGGCGACAGGGAGGAGCACGGCCGCACGGAGCGCGGCGATGGCTCGGCGCATGTTCATCACCCGCCTCAGAAGGTCGCGCCCAGCTCGATGTCGAAGCGGGGACTCCGATCCCCGCCCCAGGCCGCATAGACCTCTACAAGGCTTACCCCCCGGTCGATGAAGCGCAGCCCGAGCCCCGGCGTGGTCTCGAAGGTGTCCACCCGGTCCAGGGTCGGGCCCACCCCCCCATGGTCGACGAAGGCGAAGCCCTCGGCCCGTAGATGGGCGTCACCGGGGTGGAACCAGACCTCGTAGCGCCATTCCAGCGTGGCCGCCAGCATCGCGTTCTCGGTCCCCATCACGGACACGGTCGGGAAGCGGATCTCCGTGCCGCGCAGCCGCCCCGGCGCGGTCGCGAAGTAGTAGCCGTTGCGGTAGTCGATCTGCGCGCCGAGCGTG
>JAHWKH010000228.1 GCA_019347995.1 Gemmatimonadota bacterium
GAGCAGCGCGGCGGCGATGGCGAGGATGCCGGAGCCCGTGCCGATGTCGGCGACCTTGCCGCCCGGGCGCGACACGGCCTCGAGAAGCCGGAGGCAGCCGCGCGTCGTGGGGTGCTCCGCGGTGCCGAACGCGGCGCCCGGCTCCAGGCGGATGACGACGTCGCCGGCCCCGCCGCCCGCGTCCCGTCCGGGAGGGGCGACGACGATGCGCTCGCTCACGCGGCGCGGCTCCACGCCCCGCCCCCACCGCTCCATCCACGCCTCGTGGGACTGCCACCGCCACGACAGCGCCGGGTCCGTCATGCTGGTGCTGGCCCGCAGCGCGGCCTCCGCCTCCCGCACCCGCGCGTCGACGTCCGCGGGAGGCGGCAGCCACGCCAGCACGCGCTCGTCCTCACGGATCACCGCCCGGGCCCCGAGGCGACGCAGCGCGTCCACCATGAGGAGCTCCTCTCCACGGGGCGGCGCCAGCGCCGAGAGGACGAGCCAGCGCGGCGGATCGGGCTCGGCGGACCGAGGCGGGCGGCCCCCGGGCCGGTCAGCGTCGTTCGTAGTCCTCCACCACGGTGCCGTCGCCGTCCAGATACGGCTGGAGGTTCCACTCGAGGAAGGCCCAGATCCGGTTCCAGGAGTCCCTCATGTGCGGGGTCCACCGGGGCGTGAGGGTCTCCATGTCGACCTGGCGGTCGAAGGAGTGCCCTCCCTGGGGATCCAGGTAGATCTTCGTCTCCGCGAGGTGTGGCTTCTTCACCTGGAGCGCGTGGACGAGCATCTCCGCTTCCTCGAAGTTCACGTCCTGGTCGTTCGTGGCGAGGTGGACCAGCACCGGGACCTCGATGTTGTCCACCTGGTAGACCGGCGAGCGGTACTTGTACTCCTCGCGGCGCTCGAACGGCAGGCCGCGGATGCGGTCACCGGTCGAGAAGTTGTGCTGGTAGCGCGGGCCCTTGTAGCTCAGGCGGAAGATCAGGTTCGAGACCGGCACGCCGGCCACGGCCGCCTTGAAGGGGTGCGGCGGCCGCGAGACCGCCAGGAGGGAGTTGAAGCCGCCGTGGCTCCAGCCCACCATGGCCACCCGCTCCGGATCGACGTGGGGCAGGTTCGCGACCATCCAGTCGTACGCGCTCACGTTGTCGTCCACCTCGTAGCCGCCGTAGTCGAACGCGAGGTGGTGCTCCTCCCCCCAGCCGATGCTGCCGCGGTACTCCGGCGCGATGACGACGTAGCCCCGCTCCACGGCCTCCTTCACGAAGGGCCAGTAGTTCGCGGTCCACATCCCCCGCACGCCCCCGTGCACCCAGATGAGGGCCGGATGGCCCTCGGCGCCCCGCTTCTCCAGCGGCTGGTACAGATAGGCGGGGATGGTCATGCCGTCGACGCGGCTCCGGTACTGGACCATCTGGAAGTCCACCACGCCCTCGGTGACCTCCTCGTAGCGCGCCTGGACGGCCCGCCTCCGCTCCATATCGCGCTCGAGGTCGCGGTCGAGGATCTGGTCCGCCGGATCGTTGCTCACGTAGAGCTCGGCGGCCCGCTCCGGGTCCATGGGCACGCCCCGTGGCGTGACGGCGACCTGCGCCGAGAGCGCGGGCGCGGCGGCGAGGGAGAGCGCGAAGAGAAGCGTGGCGAAGGCCACGGTGGGTCGTATGCGGCTCACTTCGGACATGACGTTTCCATGATGGGCGGGACCGTTGCGCAACGCCGAGGCCGGCGGGAGGCGGTGAAAAAAAACTAGGCCGCCGGCCATTCCCCTACAACCCCGGCCGCCGCGGGTCCGAGGGACTCCATCGCTGGGGTGCCGGAGCCTGAAACTTCCGTCCTCGCGCCGACGTCGTTGGAGACGTCCGGAAGGATCGTGCGGCCCTCCCCGATGAGGTCGGATGGAAGCCCTGCTGAAGGATCTGAAGTCCGGCGCCCGCTCCCTGGCCAGGCAGCCGGGGTCGGCGCTGATCTCCGTGCTGATCCTGAGCCTGGGCATCGGGCTCTCCACCTTCATGTTCTCGCTCGTTTACGGGGTGCTCTTCCGGGGCCTCGACGTGCCCGGGCCCGACCGGATCGCCGTGCTGGAGCGCGTCGACACGCGGCAGCCGGACGGCGACGGGGGGCCCGTTCCCGGCCACGACTTCCTGGACTTCCGCGAGCGCCTGCGCTCCTTCCAGGGACTGGCGGCCTACTACGGCGGCACGCTGAACCTGGCCGACGCCGAAGGCCCGGAGCGCTATCAGGGGGCGTGGGTCAGCGCCAACGTCTTCGACGTCCTGAGGATGTCGCCCGTCCTGGGCCGGACGTTCGTGGAGGGAGAGGACCGGCCGGGGCTGCCCCCCGCCGTGCTCCTGGGCCACCACGTGTGGAGGGACCGGTACGGGAGCGACCCCGGCGTGGTGGGGCGTAGCGTCCGGGTGAACGGGCGGCAGGGCACGGTGGTGGGCGTCATGCCGGAGGGCTTCCGCTGGCCGTCGAATCACGACGTGTGGGTCGCGATGGACGACGATCCCCGGGCCGTCGCACGGGGCGAGGGGCGCTCCTACGCGGTCATCGGGCGACTGGCCAACGGGGTTTCCTGGGACCAGGCCGGGCTCGAGGTGGCGCGCGTCGCCGAGCAGCTCGCGCGGGAGCATCCCGAGGAGAACGAGGGCACGACCGCCCACATCCTCACGGTGTCCCAGCAGCAGAACGGTGACGAGATCACCGTGGTCTTCGTCGCCATGATGGTGGCGGTCCTGTGCGTCCTGCTGGTGGCGTGCGCCAACGTGGCCAACCTCCTGCTCGCCCGTGCGACGACGCGCATGCGGGAGGCGGGCGTGCGGGTCGCCATGGGCGCCGGGCGGCTGCGGGTGATGGCGCCATTCGTCGCCGAGGCGCTGGTGCTGGCGTGCATCGGTGCGGCGGCCGGGACGGCGCTGGCCTACGGTGCCGTCCACCTGTTCGACCGGGCGACGGCCCCCGCGCTGACCGGCCGGCCCTACTTCGTCACGTTCGAGGTCGACCTGCCGGTGCTCCTGTTCGCGGTGGGCGTCACCGCGCTCACGGCGCTCATGGCCGGCGCGGCCCCGGCGTTCCAGGTCTCGCGGGCGGACGTGAACGAGATCCTCAAAGACGAGGGGCGGGGCTCCTCCAGCCTCCGCTCCGGCCGACTCGGCAGGACGCTGGTCATGGTGGAGGTGGCGTTCTCCGTGGCGCTGCTGGTGGGCGCCGGCCTCATGACCCGCAGCATGGTGCAGCTCGGCCGCTTCGAGCTGCCCTTCGACGCGGACGCCTACGTGTCCGCCAGGGTGGGCCTGTTCGAGGCGGACTACCCCACCCGAGAAGACCGCCAGCGCTTCTGGTCGGAGCTGGAGCGTCGCGTCCGGGAGGCGCCGGGCGTCGCCGCCGCGGCCCTCTCGGCCGGGGTGCCCGGAACCGGGTCCCCGGGCACGTCCATCCGCCTCGAGGGGCAGACGTACCCGGAGCCGTCGGACCGGCCACGCACCCACTACGAGATGATCACGCCCGGCTATTTCACCCTCCTGGGCGCCGACCTCCTGGAGGGCGAGGCGTTCGCGGACCACCACACCATGGACGTCGAACGCGTGGCGGTGGTGAACCGCTCGTTCGCGGAGCGCTTCTGGCCTGGCGGCACCGCGCTGGGACGCAGGTTCAGGACTGGCACGTCGGACACGATCCCCTGGCTCACCGTCATCGGGGTGGTGGGCGACCTCCAGATGCAGGGCCTGCAGCCCACCGGCTCGCCGGGGAGCACTCCGGACGGGTTCTACGTCCCCGTCGCCCAGAGCGACCCGTCCTTCCTGGCGGTCGTCGCCCGGCGCGACGCGGGGGGCTCGGCCGCGAGCCTCGGACCGATCCTGCGAGACGCGGTGCGGGCCATCGACGGCGACGTGCCGCTCTACGCGCTGCGGACCGTGAGCGAGGGCCTGGAGAGGTCGGCCTGGTTCTACGTGGTGTTCGGCTCGGTGTTCATCACCTTCGGCGCGGTGGCCTTGTTCATGGCTTCGGTGGGCCTCTACGGCGTCCTGTCCTTCTCGGTGAGCCGCCGCACCCAGGAGATGGGCATCCGCATGGCGCTGGGCGCGGGACGCCGTCAGGTGATCCGGCTCGTGCTGCGCCAGGGCCTCACGCACATCGTGGTGGGGCTGGCCATCGGGCTGGTGATGGCGGCCGGCGTCTCCAGCGTCGTGGGATTCCTCATGTTCCAGGTGAATCCGAAGGATCCCCTCGTCTTCGGCGCCGTGGTGCTCCTCACGCTGGGCGTGGGGGTGGGCGCGAGCCTCGTCCCGGCCCGGCGGGCCACGGGCGTCGATCCCATGGTGGCGCTGCGGTCGGAGTGAACGAAGCGGGACGGCCGAGGTCGGAAGGCAGGACCCACCGGCTTCGGCGATGATCCGATGGGGGGACGCTTGCCCCGGCCCGGGGGTGATGATATCATGCCTGGAATGGATGATACCACCGGTCCCGACCTGCCCTCCGGCCGCTTCCTGCTCCGCATCGAGCCCGAGCTTCACGCGCTCCTCAGGCAGGAGGCCGAGTCGTCCGGCCTGTCCCTCAACGAGTA
>JAHWKH010000229.1 GCA_019347995.1 Gemmatimonadota bacterium
TCACCCACGTCGACGCCCGCACTCGCGCGCTGGCGCCGGTCGATCAGGCGACCTGCCTCTCGACGCTGCAGGGCGCCTGAAGCCGCGCCAAGGCCCATTCGGCGGCTTCCGCCACCACCGGGTCGTCACTGCTCAGGTGTGCCGCGACGCTGCCGATCAGCTCCGGATCGCCGCTGTTGCCGGCGGCGATCGCCGACGAAGCCCGCCAGGAAGCGATGTCCCAGTCGCTGGGCCGGGCCGCCGATGCGGTGCGGGCCGGCAGCCCCACGACCGAAGGGGCCCTCTCAGACTGGATCCGTTCCGCATTGAAGGAGCGGGGGGTCGGTGTGGACGTCGACACCCACGTGGCCGTGGGCGCAGGAGCGGCCGACCCCCACTACGCTCCCGCAGGGGCGGGCCAGACCATCGGGGAAGGCGACGTCCTCCTGGTGGACCTCTGGGGCCGGACGTCGGAGCGGGGCGTCGCTGCCGACCAGACCTGGATGGGGGTCCTGGCGGCCGAGGCGCCTCCCCGGGTCGCCGAGGTCTGGGACGTGGTGCGCAGCGCCCGCGACGCCGTCGTCGGGTGGCTCCGGGACCATCACGAGGCGGGACATCCGGTCCGGGGGCACGAGGCCGACGACGTGGCGCGCGACGTGATCCGGACGGCCGGCTACGGCGAGTTCTTCGTCCACCGCACCGGGCACTCCATCGACACGCGGCTGCACGGAAGCGGGCCGAACCTGGACAACCTGGAGACCCGGGACGACCGGGTCCTGTTGCCCGGCGTCGGGTTCTCCATCGAGCCGGGCATCTACCTTCCCGGCGAGTTCGGCGTGCGCAGCGAGATCAACGCCTGGTGGGGACCGGACGGGCTTCAGGTCACCCCGGCCGAGCCGCAGGAGAGGCTCCTCCTGCTCCTGGACGGCCCCCCGACGCCTTGAGCCCGCGCCGCCCCGCGACCGGCACGCCACGGCCGGCCGAGAGCCACGTACAGGTGGCCCTCCCGCTCCCGATCCCGACGACCTTCACCTACGCGGTGCGCGGACCGCCGCCCGCGCCCGGCACCCGCGTGCTGGTGCCGTTCCGCCGATCCGAGCGCATCGGCTGGGTCGTGGAGGAGGGAGCCGCCGGACGCGTGAAGGGTGTGCGGGCGGTGCTGGACGTGCTGGACGACGCGCCCACCGTGACGGCGGACGTGCTCGAGCTGTGCCGCTGGATGGCCGACTACTACGTCTGTCCGTTGGGGATCGCCTTGAGAGCGGCGCTCCCGGCGGTCCTCACCGACGTGTCGCGCGACTACGTCTCCCTGGCCCGGGCCGGGTCCGACGGCGATCGCCCGGGCGCCCCCGCGGGCGCCGGCCCGGTCCCCGACACCTCCGCGGGCGCCGGCCTCCCGGCCGCCGATCTCAGCGCCCGGGAGCGCCGCTTCCTCGAGGTTCTCGCCCGGCACGAGGCTCCCCAGCGCGTGGCGACCCTGCGCAGGACCCTGGACATGGGCTCGGTGTGGCCCGAGGTGCGCAGCCTCAAGGCCCGCGGCCTCCTGCGCCACGAGACCGTGCCGCCCCGGCCACCCCCCGTTCTCACGCGGCGCGTCGTGCGGGTCGTGCGCTGGCTGGACGACCTGGTCCAGCGTGAGGAGCTCTTCGGAAGGGCGCGCCGGCAGCGAGAGGCGTACGAGGTGCTCGAGGCGGGGGGCGGCAGCGCGGAGCTGGCCCACCTCCTCGATCAGCACGGCTTCTCCCGCTCGGTGGTGACGGGGCTGGAGGAGAAGGGCGTGGTCGAGGTCGCCGACGAGGAGGTGCTGCGCGACCCCTTCCACGGCGCCGATGCGGCCGCTCCCGTGGCGCACACCCTCACCGGTGACCAGCTCGCGGCGCTGGACGTCGCCGCCCGGGGCATGGACGAGGCGGCGCCGGCCCCCGTGCTCCTGCACGGCGTCACGGGCTCGGGGAAGACCCGCGTGTACATCGAGCTGCTGCGGCGCGTGCTCGAGGGAGGGCGCACCGCCATCGTCCTGGTGCCCGAGATCTCGCTCACGCCCCAGACCGTCACGCGCTTCCGGGCGTGGTTCGGCGACGACGTGGCGGTCCTGCACTCCGCCCTCTCGGACGGCGAGCGTTACGACCAGTGGCGCCTCCTGCGCTCCGGAGACAAGCGCATCGCCGTCGGAGCGCGCTCGGCCCTGTTCGCGCCCCTCGACCGGCTCGGCGCCATCGTGGTCGACGAGGAGCACGACGGCTCCTACAAGCAGTCCGAGGCGCCGCGCTACCACGCCCGGGACCTCGCCGTGGTGCGGGCCGCCATGGCGGGCGCGACCTGCGTCCTCGGAAGCGCCACGCCCTCGCTGGAGAGCTGGACCAACGTGGAGCGCGGAAAGTTCGTCCGGGCGACGCTACCCGAGCGGGTAGGAGGCGGGCGCCTGCCTCCGGTGCGGGTCGTGGACCTGCGGGAGGTGCGCCGCCACGAACGGGAGGAGGGTGCCCGCCACGGCGGCTCGGGAGGCGGCAGCACCGTCCTGTCGCCGCCCCTGGTGGAGGCGGTAGAGGCCCGCCTGGCGCGGGAGGAGCAGGTCATCCTCCTCCTGAACCGCCGGGGCTACGCCAGCTTCGTCCAGTGCCGCGAATGCGGCGACGTCCGCAGCTGCGTCCACTGCTCGGTGTCGCTCACCTATCACCGCGTCAGCGGCCGCCTGCTGTGCCATCACTGCCGCTACGAGGAGCCGGCGCCCGAGCGCTGCGCCCGCTGCGGCTCCACGGACCTCAACTACCGGGGGCTGGGCACCGAGCAGGTCGAGCGGATCGTCGCCGAGACCTTCCCCCGGGCGCGACTGGCCCGCATGGACGTCGACACCACGTCGGGGAAATGGTCCCACCACGAGATCCTGGGCCGCGTGGAGCGGGGAGAGGTGGACATCCTCATGGGCACGCAGATGATCGCCAAGGGGCTCGACTTCCCGCGGGTGACGCTGGTGGGCGTGGTGAACGCGGACGTGGGCATCCACCTGCCCGACTTCCGGGCGAGCGAGCGCACGTTCCAGCTCCTGGCCCAGGTGGCCGGCCGGGCGGGGCGGGGGATCCTGGCGGGTGAGGTGGTCGTGCAGACCTCGCTGCCGGACCATTACGCCATCCAGGCCGCGCTCGCCCACGACTACGAAGCCTTCGCCGAGCGTGAGCTCGAGGAGCGCACCGCGCCGGCGTATCCCCCCCACGTGAGGCTGGCCAACGTCGTCGTGAGCAGCCCCGACGCCGAGGCCGCCGCGGCCGCGGCGCAGGACGGAGCCCGCCGCATGCGCCGCTGGCTGGGGAGGAGCGGAGAGGAGGTCGAGCTGGTCGGTCCCGCCCCGAGCCCCATCGAGCGGCTCCACGGGCGCTGGCGATGGCACTTCCTCCTGCGCTCGGCCTCGTCCACCGGATTGGGGCGCGCCTGCCGGGTGCTCGTGGAGAAGTGGACGCCCACCGGCGGAGACGTGCGCGTCGCCCTGGACCGGGACCCCGTCGCCCTCCTCTGACGCCGCGCGGGAGCCATGCACCGGACCCCGCGGCAGCCGGCCTGGCCCCGCATGTGGGCATCGCCGGCCCCAAGGGCACAGGATGTCGTGGGCGCCGTTCTCCCGGCCGGGGCCCCATTGCCGAGGCACCGTTCGATTTCCTATACTGCCGGACCGGGGGGTGGAAGAAACGCCCCGGCCTGGAATCGTGGAGTACGGGACGTATGGGTTGCCTAGCTCTCAACGCCTCTTTCGAGCCCCTCACGCTGGTGCCGGCCCGCCGCGCCGTGCGCCTGGTGATGGATCGCAAGGCCGAGATTCTCGAGGTGGACGAGGAGCGGATCTTCCGCTCCGAGACGAGGGAGCTCCCCTGCCCCTCGGTGATCCGCCTCGTGCGCTACGTCCACGTCCCCCGCCGCTTCCGCCGCCAGGTCACCAACACCTTCCTCTTCGCCCGCGACGACTACTGCTGCCAGTACTGCGGCCGCCACCGCAGCCAGCTCAGGGGCCGCCAGTTCCTCACCCGCGACCACATCCTGCCCATCTCCAGGGGCGGCCAGAACACCTGGGACAACGTCGTCACCTCGTGCAGCCCCTGCAACAACCGCAAGGGCAACCGCATCCCCGAGGAGGCCGGTATGCACCTCCTGACCGACACCCTGTCCGAGCCCAACTACGTCCACCTGGTCTGGGCCGTCCGCCGCGTCACCCCCATCCAGGCCCGCTGGATCGGCATGTTCTACGGCAAGGACACCGTGGAGCTGCTGGAGGGGAAGGGGCGGTAGAAACCTGGCTGAACATCCACTCCGCCCTGGGGGCGTTCAAATCGAGTGCGGGGCTAGGCGGGCGAGCACGGGGAGTGAGGCGTAGCGAAAGCTACGGCGGACCAACGCCCTTCGGGCGTCGGTGCCCGACCCGCGCGGAGCCCAACGACGCCCCGTGCCGATTTCAACGCCCCGTCAGTCGTCCAACCAGGCATAAGGTCTTTCGTAGAACTGCCCGAATCCCCGTACCGTCCCCCGTGGCGTGTACTCCTTCCATCGGATCACCCAGCCGCGGACCTCGTCC
>JAHWKH010000022.1 GCA_019347995.1 Gemmatimonadota bacterium
TCGATGGCCTGGGCCCGGGTCCTGGCGTGGAGGCTGGCGAACATGGAGCGCGCCTGCCGCACCGCCAGCCGGTCCTGGACGCCCCCGAACGTGGTCAGGGCGATGCGGGTGAGGATCACGCCGATCGTGAGGACGATCACGACCTCGATCAGGGTGAATCCATTGCTGGACAGCCGCATGGCGTCCGTTCGCATCGGTGGGGGCGGTGTCTGGGGGCGGCCCGGTACCAGTTCCATGCCACCTGGAAAGCCAATAATGGCGGGGATGATCCCGGAGGGAAAGCTTCGCGGGACGCACTTCCGTGCCGGCGTCGGCAAAGAGTACCCGGCCTGTCGCGGGAACGGGGGGATCAGAGCGGTCGGAGCCAGGGACCCTCGGGAAGAAGGAGGGGCGCCCGCAGCGCTCCGGCGTCCGCCAGGGCCAGGTAGACGGCGCAGGGATCGGCCTCCACGGCCGAGGCGGGGTCGGCCGCGACCCTCCCCGCGGAGATGATGCGGCCGTGGACACGCGCGCCCGCCTCCAGGGTCACGCCCCCGCCGACCAGCACGAGGCCATGATAGAGCGCTCCCCGCAGCACCAGGTCCCCCGCCACCGCCAGCACCCCCTGCCCCTCTCCGCCGTCCACGACGAGATCGCCGTCCGCGGCCGCGAAGGGACGGCGGCCCGCGCAGGGATGGCCAGGGTCGGATGGGGCGCCCCAGTTCAAAGGATCCGACGACGGGCAGGTCCACGGATCGGCCCCCGGCCCGGGGCTGACGACCCCGGAGACGTGGATGGCCGCGCGCGCCAGGAGGCTGTCGGCGACGAGGAGCCCGAGGCCCGGCGGCTCCGTCGCCGCCAGGACTCCCGTGGGCGCCCCCGGCGTCTGGACGGCCTCGAGGGCCTCGCACCCGTCACGAGCCGCCGGTCCGGATCCGCCGACGCCCCCGTACGCCGCTTCGCCTCCGACGATCGTCCCTCCTCCGTCCGACATGGCGGCGCGCCACGCCGGGTCGAGGGTCCAGACCAGGAGCCCCGCCGACGACGCCTCGAACCCCACCACCTCGCCGCTGAGCAGGTGCAGCTCCGGCGCGAG
Organism: Gemmatimonadota bacterium; assembly: GCA_019347995.1. Next base: position 1,076 of record JAHWKH010000022.1, read on the forward strand.
CCGTTCCAGGTGGAGTCGCAGGGGCACGGCCGAAGGTGCGGTGCCCTCCGGAGCCGCCAGGAGCGCGCGGGATCCGACCGCGACGAGGGGGAGCGTATCGCCGCTCCGCGCCACGGCCAGGAGCGTCCCGCGCACGGCCAGCTCCCGCGCCAGGAGGGTGGCGGCGAGACGCGACGCGCCCTCCTCGCTTCGCGCCATGAGCAGCGCGCCGTGGGCCAGCCCGGTGAGCGCGAGCAGGAGGAGCAGCGCCAGCGGGACGGCGAAGCCCCGGGCGCTCACGTGGCGCCGCCGTCCCACGTCCGCAGGGTCCGCTCCCACGAAGCCCGGACCGGAGCGGCGGGGCGGCGAGCGGGGATCCGCACACGCAGCTCGATCCCGGTCCCGCGGGGCGTCAGATGCGAGCCCGCGCCATCCAGCACCTCCGGAGTCAGCGGCTGGCGGCCCGCCGCGCCCCGGCGGTAGCGGAGCGCCCCGTCGGCCAGGTGATAGCTGCCGCGCTCGTAGACGCGCAGAAGGACGGCGCCCGGTGCCGGGCCTCCCAGCCGCCAGTGCTCCCAGGAGCCGTCCTCGCCGGACGCGCAGTCGGCCGTCCCCTCCACGGCCAGCAGGTCGAGGCTCCGCCAACCGCCGTCGCCCTGCAGCACCAGCACCGAGTCCTTGCCGGGCTCGGGCCGCCGCATCCCGTCGTGGCGTACGCGCACGAGGCCGTCGTCCCCGTCGCCGTCGCACACACGAGCGGTGCCCCGGAACGCACGCAGGGCGATGGAATCGCCGGCGGCGGGGGTACGGTCGCGACCCGGCACGGACAGGGCCAGCTCCTCCCGGAGGATCCACCACGCGGCGCGCTCCGTGGCCAGCGCCTCCGCCGCCTCCTCCAGGGCCGCCGCCGCCCGCCCCGACCGCGCCGTCACGACCCATGTGAGCTCCACGACCAGGAACAGGAGGAGCAGCGTCACCAGGGTCTCCACCACCGTGACGCCCCGCCGCCCCGTCACGGCGCCCACGGAACGGTGACGTCGACGATCGACCGATCGCCCGTCCGGGCCGTGAGGCGCCAGCCCGGCCCCACCCGCTCCCAGCGCAGCCGGTAGCCCGGCCGCTCCACCTCGGAGTCGCCGGCCCCGGGCGTGGTCAGGAGGGAGTCGGCCAGCGCCGCGGCGTCCGCCGCCGCCCGCTCCAGCCGCGCCGCGTCGGCCATCGTCCGGGCGGCCAGCAGGAGCGTCCCCGCGGCGGCCAGCATCCCCACCTCCAGGATGGCCAGCGCCACCAGCACCTCGACGAGGCTGAAGCCCGCCGCGGCCGCCCGCCGCGTCATCGCCGCTCGACACGGCCGTACGCCGCCACGACGAGGGTGGTGGACGCGCTTCCCCGGGTCAGATCGAGCGTGCGGCTGGCCCGCCGCCCGATCCCCAGCGCGTCGAAGAGGAGGCTGACGTCGTCCTCCGTCCCCGCGATGGAGAGCGAGACGCCGAACACCCCGGGCAGGTCGAGTGTGGATCGCGTCGCGCCTCCCGCCTCCACCCACACCCGGCCGTCCGCCGCCCGCAGCCGCAGGCACGCGCCCCCGTGGAGGCGGGCCTCGCTCCGGGCCAGGGCGAAGAGACCCACCACCGCCTCCCGGGCCCCGGCCACCGCGGCGCGGTCCACCTGCCGGCGCGCCGGCGCGACCATGGTCGCGCCGCCGAGCCCCAGGAGGAGGAGCACGACGGTGAGCTCGAGGAGGGTGTGGCCGCGGGTCATGGGGATACGCTCGTCCCGGGCCGGGGGCGCGGCGATGGCGGCGGGGGACGACCGTGGAGCAGGCCGCTACGTCACCTGCGCCTGTCCCGATGCCGGTCGCGCGGCCCGCCTCGCCGCCGGAGACGCCGCTCGAGCAGCCGTCCGGGCCGGGAGGCCGAGGACGATCTCTCCGTTGGCGTCGCCGGCCATGAAGGGGACCCAGTGGGCCGCCGCCAGGCGCGTGGCCTCCTCGGTCACGTCCATCCACAGCGCCACCCACGACGTGTTCAGCATGAGGTTGGGCAGGCGCAGCGGCCCCCGTGGAGTGAACTGGACCGCTTCGGTGAACGCGATCAAGCGATGCCCCCCGCCGTCCGCGATGGCGCTGGAGCGCCCGGTGAGGACGTGGCCGTCCACCGTGCGCAGCGCGTACGTCCTGAGGGGACCGGAGCGCTGCTTCACCACGTCCATGGCCGAGGGGCTGTGGCTCCGGAAGTCGAACGCGAGCCGGACGCGACGGGGGTCCAGGACCATCGACGGAACCGACCGCCCGGCCCTCAGGCCCTTCAGGAAGTCCGGAATCGACTCGTGCGACCGGGGCATGAGCGCCACGATGCGCCCCCGCGGCGCGCCGAACGGTCCCTTGAGCGGGGGGCGGGGCGGGTTCTCCAGGTAGCTGGCCAGGGATTCGCGGGCGTAGGGAATCCCCGGGAGGCCATGGCTCTGGAACGGGAGGGCCGCCAGGACCGGCGTCGCCATCCCCTCCAGCCGGAATCCGACCAGCTCCTGGAACACCTCGCCGTCGTCGGCTCCCAGGAAGACCGTCTCGGCATCCTTCACGGCGATGAAACCGTCGCGCACCCGCGCCAGGTGCTCCCGCATGTGCTCGATGTGAAGCTCCGACATCGACGTCTCCGTCACGTTTGTCCGGACGGCACGAAGGCCGCCGGCGACCACGAGGGATCGCTGGCGGCCCGGCAGGCGTGGCGCGGCGGGAGCCGGCGCGGTAGCCCCGTGACTCTGCGTCACCGCCTTTCGGCGGCTTTGCTCTGATCAGCGAAGAAGTGATCCCAATATGTCACGGTCGGCGGGACGCGCGCCACATCGACGCGGGTCGGCGACGGCTCCGGAACGGGAAGACCGGGCGAGGAGGCCGTCAGGACAGGTTGTAGTCCTGGATCTTGTAGCGCAGCGCCCGGGGGGAGAGCTCGAGCAGCTCCGCGGCGGCGGTCTTGTTGCCGCCCGTCCGCTCCAGGGCCTTCTGGATGAGGTACTTCTCCAGGTCGGCGGTCTGCCGCTTCACCGAGAGGTCGTCCGAGCTCATGGGTCCCGCCACCGACTCCGGCGTCGGGACGCGCACGCCCTCGGGAAGATCGTCCGCCGTGATGCGCGGCCCCTCCGTGAGGACCAGCGCCCGCTCCAGGACGTTCTCGAGCTCGCGGATGTTCCCGGGCCACGGATAGGTGAGGAGCACCTCCATGGCGGCCGGCTCGATCCCCTCCACGGACACGCCCAGCCGCCGCACGTGGCGCTCCATGAGGAAGCGCGCCAGCTCGGGAATCTCCTCGGCGCGCTCGCGCAGGGGAGGAAGATGGATGGGCACCACGGCCAACCGGTAGTACAGGTCCTCCCGGAACGCCGCGTCGCGCACCGCCGCCTTCAGATCCTTGTTGGTGGCGGCCACCACCCTCACGTCCACGTGCCGGGTCTCCGTGCCGCCGACCCGCCGGACCTCTCCCTCCTGGAGCGAGCGGAGCAGCTTCACCTGGAGCTGGGTCGGAAGCTCGCCCACCTCGTCCAGGAACAGCGTGCCCCCGTCGGCCGCCCGGGCCTTGCCCTCGGTCACGCGGTCGGCGCCGGTGAAGGCCCCCCGCTCGTGGCCGAACAGCTCGTTCTCGATCAGCCCCTCGGGGAGCGCCGCGCAGTCGACGGTCACGAACGGCCCGTCCCGCCGCTCTCCCGGTGGATGAGCCGCGCCACGAGCTCCTTGCCCGTGCCGCTGGCGCCCGTGATGAGCACCGGCGTGTCGTGGCGCGCGACCTTCCTCGCCACCTCCAGCGCCTTCACCATGGAGGGCGAGCGGGCGACGATGTCGCCGAAGCGCGCGTCGGCCCGGACCTCCTCGCGAAGCCGTCCGACCTCGCGGCGCAGCCGCTCCCGCTCCTCGGCCTTCTTCAGGGTGAGGAGGACCTCCTCGGCGCCGAACGGCTTGGGCACGTAGTCGTAGGCGCCCTTCTTCATGGCTTCCACGGCCAAGTCGACGCTGCCGTACGCGGTCATGACCAGGACCAGCGCCTCGCCGCCGTCGGAGCGGTACCGCTCCAGGAACGCGAGCCCGTCCACCCGGGGCATGCGTACGTCGCACAGGATGATGTCGGGGACGGCCTGCTTGGCCGTGGCGAGCCCCTCCTCCCCGTCGGATGCGGTCAGCACTTCGTAGCCGGCGTCCTCCAGGACCAGGCTGACGGATTTCCGCAGCCCGGCGTCGTCGTCCACGATCAGGACCTTCACGCCTCGCCTCCCTCGGATTCCGCGATGAGCGCGGCCGGATCCCCGGCCGCGCCCGGAGGAACGGCCGGCAGCCGGATGGTGAAGACGGCGCCGCCTCCGGGCGCGTCCGTCGCTTCGATGCGTCCTCCCATGCCTTCGATCAGCCGGGCGCAGATGGCGAGACCCAGCCCCGTCCCCTTGCCCGGCTCCTTGGTCGTGTAGAACGGGTCGAAGACCCGCTCCGCGTCGCCGGCGCCCAGGCCGGGCCCGTTGTCCTGGACCACGATCGCCACCACGCGCTTCGCCGTGAACAGGTCCACCTGCCCCACATCGTCGTCGCGGGATACCCGCCGGCGGTGCATGTAGTCGATCCCGGGGGGGTCGCCCTCCCGCCGCCGCGGCATCCTGTGCACGTCGCCGGGCTCGGAGCGGACCGTCACCGTCAGCCGGGCGTTCTCCGTGCCCTCCAGGGCGTCCACCGCGTTCAGGACGAGGTTGACCATCACCTGCTCGAGACGGTGCGCCAGCGTGACCACGGGGGGAGCGTCGGCCTCCAGGTGCCAGCGGTGCTCCACGTCGTCCAGCCGCCCCTGGGCCACCAGGAGGTCGCGCACCCGCTCGACCACCTCCGCCGGCGCCACGGGTCCCGACGCCTCGTTGCGGGGGCGCGCGTAGTCCAGCAGGCTCCGGACGATGCGATCGATGCGCCGCGTCTCGTCCCGCACCCGGTCCAGGAGCTCCGTGTCGCCGCCCTCCCGCTCGGTCCGTCCGCGGGCGACGTCCAGGTAGGCGAACACGGCACCCAGCGGATTGCCCACCTCGTGTGCGATGCCGGCCGCCAGCGTACCCACCGACGCCATGCGCGCGGCCTGCACCACCTGGCTTCGCGCGTCGACGAGCTCCCGGTTCGTATGCTCCAGGCTCTCGATGTTGCGCGCGAGCCGCTCCTGGTCGCGAATGAGCCGGTCGGCCATGGCGTTCACGTTCTCCTCGATGGCGGTCAGCTCGGGTCCGCCTCCGGCCGCCACCCGGTGCCGGTAGTCGCCCTCGGCGATGCGGCGCACGTCCGCCACCATCCTCTCCACGGGAGCCAGCAGGTGGCGTCGCAGGATCCAGCTCCCGAAGCCGAAGATGATGCCCAGGTCGGCGGCCACGAGAAGGACCACGAACAGGGTCGCCTCGGCGGGCGTGTCCAGGAACGGCATGAGGGTGAAGAGCCCCAGGACGGCGAGCAGCACCGCGACGCCGAAGAGGAGCGAGAAGGAGACCAGCAGCTCGCGACGGAGCGGACTCGAAGAGGTCATGCGCGGGTCCGGCGCACGCGCCCGGGCGGGCGCGGGGAGATCAGAAGCTGCAGGCGATGACGCCGGGGACCGTGGCGGGATCGCCACCGGCGGGCGCCGCGTTGCCATGGTACAGCCCACACTGCTCGGAGGCGATACCGGCGTGGCTCGCGGTGGCCGCCCAACCCTGCCCGGTGCCCTCGTTGATGGTCAGCGTCACGCCCTCGCTCTCCACGGCCTTCAGGTCCGCGAGGACGGTGTGGTAGGTATAGTGGGTGTTGTGGTAGAGCTCCTGGGCGGCGGCCAGGTTCTTGAGATCGGCCATCATCGAGGAGCGGAAGGCCTTCTCCCGCGTCGAGCTGAACTTGGGAATGGCGATGGCCGCCAGGATCCCGATGATCACCACGACGATCAACAGCTCGATCAGCGTGAAGCCGTGTCGGTCGCGTGTCCTGGTCATGGTCGGAATCCGGTTTGTTGGGGGGGCCTCGAAGCAGGAGAGCGTGGCCCGGAAGCTTCTCCGGGCCACGCTCTCGCTCACTTCGAAAGCGTCGCCCTGCGAAGGCAGAGGCGATTTAGCTGGTGCAGGCCATCTCGCCGGACGCCGTCGGGGTCACGGGCGAAGTCGGGGCCGTGGTGGTGCCGTAATAGATGGCGCAGCCCTCGGTCGTGGCGAGCGCGTCGTGCGTGGCCGTGGCCGACCAGCCGGAGTTGCCGTTGACGGCCGTGGTGACGTTCACGCCATCGGACGACACGAAGCCGAGATCGGCCGCCGTCGCGCTGTAGGTGTAGTGGTCGGAGTAGTAGATCTCCTGCTGGCTCGCGAGGTTCTTCAGGTCCGACTTCATGGCGGCGAAGTAGGCCTTCTCACGCGTCGCGGAGAACTTCGGGATGGCGATGGCCGCCAGGATGCCGATGATCACGACCACGATCAGCAGCTCGATGAGGGTGAAACCCTTGTTGTCACGCATGTGGGATGCTCCTGGTGATGAAGGAAGAGATTGGGACTGTGACGCCACTGTAGGGGGACTCTGGCGCCACTCTAGAAGGCAGGCGCCGGGCCAGGTTCTGGTACAGCAGCGTAAGTACTTTCGTGGCAAGAGGTTGGGAGCCTACCGTCCTGATTCCTGGACATCCCTCGAGGCGTCGGGACCTCTTGCATCCTGCAACTGCGTGGAATCCTGCAAGACCTCTCGGGCGGGTGTGAAGGGGCGATAGGCCTCCAGGATGTCGCTCCTCGACACCTCCCCCCGCCGTGCCAGGGCCGAATCGAGGGCCGCCCGCGCCCGGACCGAATCCTCCAGCGCCAGATGGAGGCCGGCCAGGGAGATCCACTGCTGCCAGTGCTCTGCCTCCCCCAGGGCGATCGTCCGCTGCCGCCAGACCGCCGCCTCGGCGATCTCGCCTTGCTGCGCGAGGCTTCCGGCGAGGAGATGCGCCATCACCTCGCTTTCGGGATCGGCGGCGAAGGCCGCCCGTCCGAAGCGCTCGGCCTCGGGCCACATCCCACGCTGGTGGTGGGATATGGCGAGGAACACGGGTGCGGCCGCCAGCTCCGGCTCGTCGCGCCACGCCTTGAGCAGCAGCCGCGTGGCGGCCTCGTGGTGCCCCGCGTTCATGAGGTTCTGGCCCATCTCGGCGAGGAGCTTGTAGTGGCCGCCCAGGATGCCCACGGCGATGCGGTAGGTGCGCAGCGACTCGCTGAGCCGGCCCGCCTGCAGGAACAGGTCGCCCAGCACCCACTGGGAACGGCCCGACTGCGGGTACTGGGCGATCATGGTGCCGAAGAGGATGTCGTTGTCCCGCCAGGTGGGGTTCCGTTGGACCGTGCGGACGGTCATGAACAGCACGACCAGCGTCGTCGCCAGCAGCGCGACGCGCCTGCGCCGGCGGTACAGGCTCACCAGGAGCCAGCCGCCCACGAACGCCGCACCCACCGAAGGCAGATAGAGCGTCCGCTCGGCCAGCAGGACGCCCGCCAGGAAGAAGACATTGCTCACCGGCGAGATGACGATGCCGAACCAGACGACGCCGAACGCCAGGATGCGAGGCGTCGTGCGCCCCTCTTCCAGGGGAGGCGATCTCCACGCCCACAGCGCGAGGACCAGGATGCCCAGCATGAGCAGCGCGCCCACCGCGGCCAGGAGCGTCCAACCCAGCGCGATGGGGATGACGTTGGGGGCGTAGTCGGGCGAGAGGTCCAGCGGGAGGACGAGGAGGCGGACGTAGTGGGCCCAGATCTGGGCGAGGGTCCAGATGCGCGGAATCCCCCCCTCGAGCCGGTCGGCGCCGAGGGGGCCCAGCGCGCTGGCGATGCTCCCCAGCACGCTGTGACGCAGGACGAGCATCGCGACCGCGATGGCGGCCAGCGTCGCGTACAGGTGCCAGCGTCCACGCAGGTAGCCGGGCAGGTCCCGCGGAGCCATTCGACCCCGCGCGGCGTCCAGGAGGAAGAGGATCGCCGGCAGCGTCACCGCGCTCTCCTTGACCGAGAACGCCGCGAGGAAGAGGGCGGCCACCCCCGCCAGGCGGATGGCCCCGTAGCGATGAGCCGGGGCGCCCAGGTGGAGGATGCACGCGGCGAGGACGAGCGCCGCGGAGAGCACGTCCGCCAGGCCCACGACGTTCGCCACCGCCTCCACGTGGACGGGATGCACCGCGAAGATGATCCCCGCGAGGAACGCCACCGGGACGGTGGAGAGTCGCGCCACCAACACGACCACCAGGACGGTGGCCGCGGCGTGGGCCAGCACGTTCACGAGGTGGAACATGGCGGGATTTCCGTCCCAGGCGGCCCACTGCAGGCCCAGGATCGCGGTCATCCCCGGCCGCCAGAGCCCCAGGGCGGATCCGAACGTGCCGGGCCAGTAGGGCTGGAAGATCAGCCCCGGCAGCGTCTCCAGGCTCTTGAGCGCCGTGTTCTCGACGATGACGTGGACGTCGTCGTAGGCGAAGCGGTTCGCCAGGGAGTTCGCGAAGGCCAGCACGGCCACGAGCCCCGCGAGCGCGGCGGCCACGGACCGGCTGCGGAAGGGAGAGAGGTCGCGCCGGGCCCACGGCCGCGGAGATACCGACGTCGCGGCCGCCGGTGCGGTGCCCGGGGTCACGAGCCGCCGCGCTCCTCCGTCGTGCCGGCGAGCCTCTCCGGCCGCTCGTCGGCGAGCGACCGCTCCCTGTGCTCCCACGGCGGCACCTCCGGGGGAACATACTGCGGCGTCCTCGAGGGGGTCGTGTTGAACCGGACGATGGACCACAGGGCCGACACCCCGTCCTTCCAGTTGATCTTCTTCCCTTCCGCGTACGTGCGCCCCCGGTAGCTGATGGGCAGCTCGTAGATGCGCGCCCCGGCCTGCGCGAGGCGAGCCGTCACCTCGGGCTCGAATCCGAACCGGTCGGCCGTGAGCGGCAGGGACTGGAGGAGGTCGCGCCGGACCATCTTGTAGCACGTCTCCATGTCGGTGAGGTTCAGGTCCGTGAACATGTTGGAGAGCAGGGTGAGGAAGCGGTTGCCCACGCTGTGCCAGAAGAAGAGGACCCGGTGCGCGCCGCCCAGGAAGCGCGATCCGTAGACCGCGTCGGCGTCGCCGCGCAGGATCGGCTCCAGCAGGATCGGGAACTCGAACGGCTCGTACTCCAGGTCGGCGTCCTGCACCACCACCACGTCGCCCGTGGCACGCTCGAAGCCCGTGCGCAGCGCCGCCCCCTTCCCCCGGTTCTCCTCGTGGAAGACGAGGACGTCCACCAGTCCCTCCTGCTCCAGGCGCCGGAGCAGGTCACGGGTGCCGTCGGACGAGCCATCGTCCACGACGATGACCTCCAGGTTCAGGGGCACCTCGCGCACCCGCCGCAGCAGCTTCTCCACGGTGCGGATCTCGTTGTAGGCCGGGACCACCACCGACACCCTCACCCGGTCCCACGGGAGGGGGTCCTGGGGGCGAAGAGCGTCGCGAGGATCGGTCAGCGCCATGGTCGGCTCCTCGTTGCGTGTTGGTTGGCGGGAAGGATCGGTGGCCGGCGGGGCCGGCCTCATGCGTCGATGCCGTAGCGGTTCAGCTTCCGGTACAGCGTGGAGGGATCGATGCCCAGGACCTCGGCGGCCCGGGTCTTGTTGCCGCCCTCCGCCTGCAGGACCCACTGGATGTACGCCCGCTCGATGACGTCCATGGACGGGTTGGCCGGACGCTCGTCGCCCACGAGCTGGGGCGTGGGCGCCCGCCGGACCCGCTCCGGGAGGGCGTCGGGCGTGATCAGGGGAGCCGGGGTGACGACGGCGGCGCGCTCCAGCGCGTTCTCCAGCTCCCGTACGTTCCCCGGCCAGTCGTACGCCATGAGGATCTCCATGGCGTCCTCGCTCAGCTCCTTCGGACCCTGCCCTTCCTGGTCCGCGCGCCCGGCCAGACGCTGCAGGAAGTGGCGCGCCAGCAGCGGGATGTCCTCGCAGCGGTCGCGCAGGGGTGGAACGTGCAGCGCGATGACGTTCAGGCGGTAGTAGAGATCACTCCGGAACGCGCCGCGGCGGATCTCCTCCTCCAGCTCCCGGTTGGTGGCGGCCACGATGCGCACGTCCACGGCGACGGGCTCGGTGGCGCCCACCGGCACGACCTCGCGCTCCTGGAGGGCCCGCAGCAGCTTGACCTGCGTGGCGGGGCTCATCTCGCCGATCTCGTCGAGGAAGAAGGTCCCGCCCCGGGCGGCCGCCAGGAGGCCCTCCTTGTCCCGCACGGCGCCGGTGAAGGAGCCCTTCACGTGCCCGAACAGCTCGCTCTCCAGCAGGCTCTCGGGCAGAGCGCCGCAGTTCAGGGAGTAGAAGCCCCCCTCGGCCCGCTCCGACAGCGCGTGGATGTAGCGCGCCACGACCTCCTTCCCCGACCCGCTCTCGCCACTGATGAGGATCGTGGAGTCCGTGGGCGCCACCGTCTCGGCCAGCTTGAGCACCTCCAGGAACGGGCGCGCCTTGCCGATGGGCCGGCCGTCCACGCTCCGGTCCCGACGCTTGATCTCCTTCTTGAGCGCCCGGTTCTCCACCTTGAGCTGGCGCGACTCGACGGCCCGCTTGCAGATGGCCAGGAGCTCGTCGTTGGCGAACGGCTTCTGCAGGTAGTAGTACGCGCCCTCGTTGACCGCACGCACCGCCGACTGGAGGGAGGCCTGGGCGGTCATGAGGATGACCGGCAGCTCCGGGTCCACCTCCCGGGCCTTCTGCAGGACCTCGAGGCCCGTGGCGCCGGGCATGCGGATGTCGGTGAGCACCACGTCCGGGCGCTCCGACTCGAGCCGCTCCAGCGCCTCCCTGCCTCCGTTCGCCACCACCACGTCCCAGCCCTCTCCACGGAAGAGCACCCGCAGCGTGTCCAGGATGCCGGTTTCGTCGTCCACCAGCAGGATGCGCGCGCCGTCCCCGCTCATACCGCCGCTCCCGGCGCCGACAGGCGCGCCTCGGCGGCCACCCCCGGCAGGATGATCACGAACTCGGCGCCACCCCCGCCGGCGCGATCGACCAGCACCGCGCCCCGGTGCGCCTCCACGGCCCGATGCACGACGGCCAGGCCGAGCCCGCTTCCCCCTTCGCGCGTGGTGAAGAAGGGGTCGAAGATGCGGGCGACGTCGCCCGGCTCCACGCCGGGGCCGCTGTCGCGCACCACCAGCCGCAGCGGTCGCTCGAGGCCCAGCCCCGGGGGGGTCTGGCGAGGGGTGGGCCGATCGAGGAAGACCTCCACCGCCCCACCCGGCCCGGCGAACTGCGCCGCGTTGAGCACGAGGTTGAAGATCGCCCGATGAAGGAGGTCGACGTCGCCGGGGATGACCTGGGGCCGCTCGTGACCGTGACAGGTGAGGGCGACCCCGTCGGCGTCGGGGTGCTGGCGCACCAACTCCACGGCGTCCCGGACCACCTCGACCATGTCCACCTGCTCGCTCCGCTCCATGCGCAGCCCGCTGAACTCCAGGAACTCGGACAGCAGGCGGCTGAGCCGGTCCGACTCCCCGAGCACCAGGCGCTCCAGGAGGGCCCGGTCCTCCTCGCCGAGGCGGCCGCGGGTGAGCTGCTCGACGGCGCTACGGATGGAGGCGAGGGGGTTCTTGATCTCGTGGGCCAGGGACGCGGACAGCTCGGCCACCGCTTCCAGCCGCTCCGTGCGCCTGTGGAGCTGCTCGAGCCGCTCCTGGTGCGTGATGTCCTGGAAGATGGCGGTGGCGGAGGGGGCGCCTCCGTCCTCCCGGTCGAGGATGGCCGTACTCACGCCCAGCGTGATCTCGCGGCCCTCCACGTGGGCGGTGGTCTTGAAGCGGGCGATGGGGACGCCGTCCTCGATGGAGCGGCGCAGCACCATCCCCAGTCCCGGCGCGGCGTCGTCCACCGCCTCGACCACCGGCGCGCCCAGCCACTGGCGCGCCTCCAGGCCCAGGAGGAGCTCCCCGGCGGGATTCAGATAGGCCAGGCGCCCGGTGCCGTCCACCGTGAGCACGCCGGTGCCGATGTTGGCCAGGATGTCGGCCGTGTCCAGCCGCAGCTGACGCAGCTCCGACTCCACCGCACCCAGCGCGATGCCCTCGCGCCGCAGGCGGTCGCCTACCAGCCCGGTGATGAGGGCCACGGTGCTGAACAGCCCGATCTGGAGCGCCACCGGGCCGGTGAGCCGCCCCTCGTGGAACCACACGATGTCGCCGAAATAGAGGAGCGAGGCGAGCGCCCCCACCAGGACTCCGCCGGTGAGGGGGAGCAGGAGCGCACCCTCGCTGATGACCAGGATGTAGAGAGGGGCGAAGTCGCTGGCCTGCCCGCCCGTGATGTGCACGATGGCGGTCACCAGGCACACGTCGAGCAGCGCCTGGCCGTACAGGAAGTTCTCCGACGGCTCCCGGCGCAGCAGGTGCGTTCTCCAGTACGACCCTGCGGTCGCGCCCAGCGCCACCAGGAAGACGACGGTGGCCACGAACGTCTGCTCCGGCTGGGCCGCGCGCCACACGAGGAGCGCGCCCGCCAGGATCCCCGTCACCAGCGTGAGGCGGCCGAGGTAGAGCCACCGGAGCAGGTCGCCCCGGCTGAAGGCCGAGGCTCGGTCGGGCATCTGGAGCTTCAGG
>JAHWKH010000230.1 GCA_019347995.1 Gemmatimonadota bacterium
CTCTTGCCACTCGGTGTCGGCGGGAAGCGACGCGACGGCGCGCTGCAGGTCGGCGACGCGCAGCACCAGGCGAGCGAGCGCAGCCGGTTCTCGCGGGCCCTCGGCCGGGATCAGGCTCAGGCTCGTGGCGCCGGCATCAGCGCCGACGATCACGCTGTCGCCGCTGACGTGGAGCGTGCGCATCCCGACGTGATCGCTGAGAAACGCCTGCATCGCGCCGACGTCTGCGACCGCCAGGGCTACGTGGACGACGGATACACGCACGTGTTCGTGGTCCCCGTCGAGGGCGGCACGCCCCGGCAGCTCACGGACGGGAGTTACGACCACCGCGACGTGGCCTGGAGCGCCGACGGCTCCGAGATCCTCTTCTCGTCGCACCGGGAGGACGGCTGGGAGTGGGCCTTCCGCGAATCGGACATCTACGCCGTCCGTGTCTCCGACGGGCGCATCCGGCAGCTCACGACCCGCCGCGGTCCCGACGGCGACCCGCTGCCGTCCCCCGACGGCCGCCTCATCGCCTACACCGGCGCCGACTTCCACGACGAGACGTACCAGAACGACCACGTCTACGTCATGGAGCCGGACGGCTCCAATCGGCGCATGATCTCCGGCGATTTCGACCGCTCGTACTCGCTCATGGAGTGGGCCGAGGACGGCAGCGGCGTCTTCCTCAACGTGCGCCGGGAGGGTACGGCCAACGTCTGGTTCCTGCCGGTGGACGGCGGCGCCGCGCGCCCGGTGACCGAAGGCAACCACATGCTGTCCATGGCCTCCTTCGCGGAAGGGCGCGCGGTGGGCGTGCGCGAGGCGTATCACGAGCCCGGAGACGTGGTCTCCTTCGACCTCGCGTCGGGGCTGCGCTCGCCGTTGGGCGAGGGCGCCCTGAACGAGCTCACCCACGTCAACGACGACGTGCTGGCAGGCGTGACGCTGGGCGAGGTGGAGGAGATCTGGTACGAGAGCGTGGACGACTTCCGGATCCAGGGATGGATCATCAAGCCCCCGCACTTCGACCCCTCCCGGGAGTACCCGCTCATCCTGGCCATCCACGGCGGCCCCCACGGCATGTACAACGTGGGGTTCAACTTCGGATGGCAGGATCACGCGGCGAACGGATACGTGGTGCTCTACACCAACCCGCGCGGCAGCTCGGGCTACGGTAGCCCCTTCGGCAACTCCATCAAGTACGCCTATCCCGGCAAGGACTTCGACGACCTCATGAAGGGGGTCGACGAGGTCATCGAGCGCGGGTACGTGGACAGCGACAACCTCTTCGTGTACGGCTGCTCGGGCGGGGGCGTGCTCACGAGCTGGATCGTGGGCCATACCGACCGCTTCGCCGCGGCCTCGGCCAACTGCCCGGTGACGAACTGGCTCTCCTTCGTGGGCACCACCGACGGCATCGGCTGGTACCGGGACTTCGAGAAGTTCCCCTGGGAGGATCCCTCCGAGCACCTGCGGCGCTCACCCCTCATGTACGCGGGCAACGTGAAGACGCCCACCATGCTCATGACCGGCGAGCTGGACCTCCGCACACCCATGCCCCAGACCGAGGAGTTCTACGCGGCCCTGAGGGTCCAGCAGGTGCCCGCGGCCATGGTGCGCTTCAAGGGTGAGTGGCACGGTACCAGCTCCAAGCCGTCCAACTTCCTGCGCAGCCAGCTCTTCCTGCGCGAGTGGTTCTCGAAGTGGGCGCGGCCGGGGACCGTCACCGACGACGGGAGGTGAGGCGCGCGGGGTCTCCTGGTGCCTCCCCGCTGCGGCCACGGGTCACGGGGAGGCTACCAGGTGAACATCAGGCCCCCGGTGAGCTCCGAGACCGTGCCCGTGAAATCGGCCTCGATGCCGTGGAGCCGGCCGTCGATACGGACGCCCACGCCCCGCGCGACGCCCACCCGCACGCCGACGGAGAACGCGGGAGCGAAGTCGACGTCGGTGGGGCCGTCCGTCGGTCCGCTGGGCCGGTCGATGGCGACGCCGGCGCCCAGCCCGAGGTAGGGGCTGAGGCGGCGCCACGTGCCCTGGAGCTGGGCCTGGATCTCGGGCAGGAAGAGGTCGGTCGAGCCGAACTGCTGGCCCGTCCGGGCGTAGCTGAGGCTGCCCTCCACCAGCAGGTTCTCGTGCCAGGGCATGGCGGCCCGGAGCGCGTAGATCCCGGTCGTGCCCACGCCCGAGAGATCGAACTCGGTGATGCCGGCCATCAGCGATGCGTGGGTTCGATCGTGCTGGGCGGAGGCGGCCGCAGGGAGGGCGAGGGCCGCCAGGGCAACTGCGTATGTCCATCTCATGGCCGTCATCTCGTGTCGGGTCGGGAAGCAGGGAGACGGCCCCCGGGTTCCGGGGTGGAACGATCCGGGTAACCCCCTTCCGACGTCGTTCCCTCGACCGATCGCAGGCGCCGGCAACGCGCGGCGACGGTGCGGGCAACGGCGCAGGAAACGGGCCGCGCCCCCATGACGAAGCGCCCCCCGTCCAGGTTGGCCGGGGGGCGCTCGCCTCCATCAGGACCGTCGGCCTCAGTGGCGCGACACGTTGGCCGCCTGGAGCCCCTTCTCGGTTTCCTGGACCTCGAAGTCCACCTCCTCGCCCTCGGCGAGGGTGCGGAACCCCTCGCCCACGATGGACGAGAAGTGGACGAAGACGTCCTCGCCCCCATTGGGCGGCTGGATGAATCCATACCCCTTCGCGTCGTTGAACCACTTCACGGTCCCTCGCATTCCTTCACCTCCGCGCTGGATGATCTCCGCGGCCTCGCCCGGCCGGCCCCCCAACCCTAGGGCGTCCTGATTTCCCAGGTCAAGGAGAATCGCAGGACGAAGTCCGGAGGACGCCGGCAGCGCGCCGCCCGCGAAGGTTCGACACCTGTGGACCGACGACGACGGGGCACGGCCGCGCCCCGGTGGTCCCTGGCAACGTCGCTCAGAAACTGACGTCGCGCCGCGGCACATCCCTCCAGAGCTCCTGGTACAGCGCCCGATTCCGCGTGACCTGCTTCACGTAGTCGCGCGTCTCGCCGAAGGGGATGCGCTCGGTGAACTCAAGCCAGTCCCGGGCCTCGGGGAAACGGCGCCATGCGTCGGCCCGATGCGGTCCCGCGTTGTAGGCCGACAGCACGAGCGGCACGACGCCGCCGAAGCGCTGCAGGTTCTCCACGAAGTAGTGGGTGCCGAGGTGCAGGTTCACGTCGGGCTCCTCCAGCGCCTCGGGCCGGAACGACTCCGGACCGACGGCGCGGGCCACCTGGCGGCCCGTCTCCGGCATGACCTGCATGAGGCCGACCGCGCCGGCCGACGAGCGGATGTCGGGGTCGAAGGCCGACTCCTGCCGGATGATGGCCACGACCCACCACGGGTCGGCACCCCACTCCTCCGCCTCCCGGAGCACGGCCTCCCGGAAGGGGAACGGATAGGCCGCCCGCGCCAGCCGAAGCGTCCACGGCTCGCCGTCGCTGCGCAGCTCCCACACCAGGTTGATGCCCGGGATGGTGTGGCCGCGGACCACCAGCTCCTCCGCGAGGCGAAGCATGGCGTCCCGGTCCCCGCGGGAGCGCGCCACGAGCCGCTCCACCTCGGCCGCGGAGCCCTCCTCGAGGCCGGCGGCGTCCAGCAGGTCGAGGCGACGCAGCCCCTCCCCCACCCAGGGCGCCATGATCGGCTCCGGCCCCGCGGGCAGGTCCAGCGAGAACGCCTCGCCCACCCGCTCGGCGCCGCGCACCGCGTAGTAGGAGAAGGGATTCTCCTCGCGGATGCGGGCCAGGTGGTCCCGCGCCGCGGCGGAGTCGCCCAGGAGAAGGCGGCCGTGCGCGGCCCAGTAGGCCGCCTCCTCCCAGCGGCGACCGTCGGGGAAGTCGCGCAGATAGCCTTCGAAGACGTCCACCGCCTCCCGCGGCCGGTCGTGGAGGATGTGGAT
Source organism: Gemmatimonadota bacterium (assembly GCA_019347995.1). The sequence continues at coordinate 3,910 of JAHWKH010000230.1, forward strand.
CATGCCCGCTCGCATGCGGGCGAGCCCCGCCCGGCTCTGGGAGGGCGCCATGTCCACCAGCGCCTCGTACTGGCGCAGCGCCTCCGGGTACTCGTTGCGGTCGTGGGCCGCGTCGCCCCGGAAGAACACCACGTCCGCCGCCTCCGGCGACGTCGGGTAGCGCTCCAGGAGCCAGCCACGGAGCGTGGCCTCGTCGCCCGTGCGGCCCTGGCTGCGGCGCAGGCGGGCCCACTGGTCCAGCGCCACGGCCCCGACGCGCTCGTCCTCGTGGGTCGAGAGGGCGCGGAACTCGGTGACGGCCTCGTCCTGACGCCGGTCCGTGGCCGCCAGGAGCCGGGCGCGGGCGAGACGCGCTTCCGGCGCCATCGCCTCCACGCCGCCCACGAGGCGCGCATGGAGGTCGTACGCCTCCAGGGCACGGGCGCGCTCCCCCGTCCGGGACAGGGCTTCGGCGGCCCCGGCGGCGGTGGCGGCGTCCAGCCCGCCGACCCGCAGCAGCCGATCGGCCGCGCGACCGCCCGCCGGCGTCCGGGGCCCGCTGGCGAGCGCGTCCAGCGACGCCTGCCGGGCGGCTGCCGTGTCCGCCGCGGCCAGCGCCAGCGCCCC
>JAHWKH010000231.1 GCA_019347995.1 Gemmatimonadota bacterium
TTCGTCGTGGTGGGCCTCATCGATCTGCCCGGCCAGATCGCCGTGGATCTTCCGGCCGGCGGGCTGGTGGTGCTGCTCGGGCTCTTCGTGCCGCTGGCGCTCCTGGTGTCGGGCGTGCTGCTCCTCCTGTCGGGCTACGCCAAGTCGTACAAGGAGTACCAGATCTACTTCTTCCCGGTCATCTGGGTCTTCCTGGTGCCGGCGCTGGCGGCGGGGGTGCCGGGCATGGAGCTGCGCTCGGCGGTGGCCTTCGCGCCGCTGGCCGGCGTGGCGGTGGCGGTGCGGGAGGTCATGACGGGCGATTTCGACTGGCCGTTCCTGGCCATCGCCTTCCTCTCGACGGGGGCGGCGGCGTGGGCATCGGTGGTGGCCGCCTCGCGCACCCTCTCCACCGAGCGTCTCATCTCCACCGCGGAGCTGGACGAGGCCGACCTGGTGGGCGGCGCGGCCCTCTTCCCGCGCTACGTGCTGACGTGGTTCGGCGGGCTGTGGGTGGCGCTCCTCCTGATCTCCCTCTGGTTCGGCGAGGCGCTGGGCCTGCGCGGCCAGGTCGTCGTGAACCTGGTGGGGCTGTTCCTGGGCGGCTCGCTGCTCATGCTGCGCCACTACCGCCTGCCCGTGCGGGAGGCCCTGGCGCTGCGCGCGCCGCACCCGCTGGTGTGGCCCGCGGTGCTGGTGGGCGCTCCGGCGGCGCTGATCACGGGGTTGGGCGTGAGCCACCTCGCCCAGTACGTCTTCCCCGTCCCCGAGCGCCTGCTCGAGAGCTTCGGGCAGTACCTGTCGCCCGAGGCGCTCCCCCTGTGGCAGGTGGTGCTGTTCCTGGCCGTGCTCCCGGGGGTGTGCGAGGAGATCGCCTTCCGGGGCGTGCTCCTCCACGGACTCAAGGGGCGTCTGCGGCCCGTGGCCCTGGCGCTGGCGGCTGGAGCCGTCTTCGGCCTCTTCCACGTCTCGCTCTTCCGCATCGTCCCCACGGCGTACCTGGGTACGATCCTGGCCGCGGTGGTGCTCATCACCGGCTCCATCTATCCGGCCATGCTCTGGCACGCGCTGAACAACGCCGCGGCGCTGGTCCCGGCCCGGCAGGGGTGGGTGCAGCCCGAGCAGGAGCTGCCGGCGTGGGTCTACGCGGGGGCGGTGGTGGCCCTGGCGTGGGCGTTCTCCGTGCTCTGGCGGGTGCGGCGGCCGCTGCCGGGCGTGAAGGGCTGGACGAAGGCGCGGCCCGGCCGCGTCGGAGCGTGACGGGGTAGGGGGGGCCGTGAGCGGGGACGTCCGCATCGAGCTGGCCTGGTTCGACCACCTGGTCATCGTCCTCTACATCGTGGGCATCCTGGCCCACGGCCTGTGGGTGAGCCGCCACCGCGAGGACGCCGACGACTACTTCCTCGCCGGGCGTGCGCTGCCCTGGTGGCTCGTCGGCTTCTCCCTGTACGCGTCGAACATGTCGGGCTCCTCGTTCGTGGGGCTCATGGGGGCGTCGTACGCCGAGGGGCTCGTGGTCTTCAACTACGAGTGGACCGCGGCGGTCGTGCTGGTCTTCTTCGCCTTCTTCATGCTGCCCCACTTCCTGCGCTCGGAGCTGTGGACGATCCCCCAGTTCCTGGAGGAGCGCTTCGACCGCCGCTCCCGCGTCGCGTTCTCCCTGTTCACCATCCTGGCGGTGATCTTCATCGACACCGCCGGCGCGCTGTACGCCGGGGGGCTGGTCATCGCCACCGTCTTCGAGCTGGCGCTGTGGCAGGCGGTGGTGGCCCTGGCGCTGGTGGCGGGGGTGTACACGGTGCTGGGCGGGCTCAAGGCCGTGGTCGTCACCGACACCGTCCAGGCGATCCTCCTCATGATGGGCGGCGCCGCCATCTTCTTCTTCGCGCTGCGGGAGCTGGGCGGCTGGGACGCCGCCATGGCCGCGCTGGACGCCCGGGGGATGGGCGAGGCCGACCTCATCAAGGCTCCGGACCACCACTTCCTCCCGTGGCCCGGCATCGGCGGCGTGCTGCTGCTGGGCTTCTACTACTGGACGCTGAACCAGTTCGTGGTGCAGCGCGCCCTGGGCGCGGCGAGCCTGGACCAGGGCCGCAAGGGCGCCATCTTCGCGGGCCTCCTCAAGGTCCCCAACCTCGCCATCATGATCCTCCCCGGGGCGCTGGCCGTCCTCCTCTACCCCGGCCTGGACAACCCCGACCTGGTCTTCCCCACGCTGGCGTTCGACCTCCTGCCGGTGGGCTTCCGCGGCCTCATCCTCACCGCCACGCTGGCGGCCATCATGTCGAGCCTGGACTCGGCTCTGAACGCCGCCTCCACCCTGGTGACGATGGACTTCGTGAAGGAGTCCCGGCCCGCCACGTCGGACGACGCGCTGGTCCTGGTGGGGCGCTCGGTGACGGTGGGCGTGATGGTCGTCGCCGCGGTCTACGCCCCCATGATCGCGTCGTTCGCCAATCTCTTCGAGTATTTCCAATCGGTGCTGGCGTACGTCACGCCGCCCATGGTGGCCGTCTACCTCATGGGCATCTTCTGGCGGCGCGCCAACCGCCACGGCGCCTTCTGGACGCTGGTGGGCGCGCTGGTGATGGGCGTGCCGCTCTTCATCACCAAGGAGGTGACCGGGGCGTGGGCCGCGTGGGGGCTGCCCGACCTCCACTACACGTACATGGCGCTGCTGACGTTCTTCGGAGGATGCGCGACGCTGGCCGCCATCAGCCTCCTCACCCCCGCCCCCGACGCCGCCCACGTGGCGCGCACCACGTTCACGCGCGAGAGCTGGGAGCGCGACGTGGCGAGCGTGGAGGGACCCTGGTGGCGCGACTTCAGGGTGCAGTCGGCGGGGCTGCTGGCGCTGGTGGTCGGGCTGATCGTGTGGTTCCGGTGAGGGGGGACACGGTTGAATCCCCCGGCCGCGCGCCGTACTACTGTCGACTCCCGCGGGACCCCGCCGGCGCACCTCCCGCCGCTCCGGCGATCCATCCCTTCCCTCCGGACGAGGCCACCATGGAATCCCTGATCACCCGACTGCTCGAGGACTTCGAAACCGGAAGGATGAGCCGCCGTGACCTCGTCCGCAGCCTGGCGCTCGCCGCCTTGGCCGGCCCCGCCGCGGCGGCGGCCTCTCCGCGCCCCGCGGCGGCCCTGTCCGCGACGGTGCCGGCGGCGGCACCGTGGAGGACGGTGGCGCTCGACCACATCTCGTATCAGGTCGCCGACTACAAGCGGAGCGCCGACTTCTACGCCGACCTCATGGGATGGGAGGTCCTGCGCGACGACGGCGAGCGGCAGGCGACGCTGGCTATCGGCGACGTGGGCACCATCATCATCCGCAACCGGCGCCGGCCGACGCCCGACGCGGGCCGCGCCGCGCCCCCGATCACCGGCGTGATCAACCACGTGTCCTGGGGCGTCGAGCCGTGGGATACCGAGGGCGTCGAGGCGGAACTGAGACGGCGCGGCCTCGAGCCCCGGCCCGACATGCAGGGGGAGGACTTCAAGAGCTTCCATGTGCGGGACCCGGACGGGTGGGACCTCCAGATCAGCAACCAGACGGGGTCGCCCGACTCGTGAGCGTCGATGGGGGCCCGACATCCCGGGATCGGGGCAAGCCCGGCGCGGGCCTCGTGATGCCGATTGGGCTCTTTCCCCTCTTGATCTGTGATCCAGCCCTGCGCGTCCGTCGTGACCCCCAACCGCTCGCTCGATCCCTGGAGGCACGACGATCGGCGATTTTGGGGTCATTATCCCCCCCAATCGACCGGCTCGTCGTAGACGCGGTGCCGAGGCGGCGGTTGGGGGTCAGGATCGTCCTCGACTCGCCGCCCGCTCGGGCGGCCCGCTCCGGGCATCCCGCCCCGCATTCGGCGCACCGGCCGGCGCGCACCCCTTTCGATCGCTCGTTGAACACGAGCCGGACCCAAGCCGGCCCCTCTCGACCCGCCGAAACAGTTGAGCCGGCCGCGCCCCGACCGTACTACTACCCTGCCGCGGCACATCCTCGACGTGCGCCGCCACCCCGTTCCGTCGACCCCCGCCCCCGAGGCCCCATGCGTACCCGCCCGCTGATCACTCCTGGAATCCGCTCCGCCGACGCACCCGGGGGGCGGAGCCCTTTGGCACCCGCCAGGGCTCGGCTGCGGTCGGGACCGAGGGCTCTCGTGGCGGCCCTCGCGCCGGTCGTGCTGCTGGCCCTCGTGCCCCTCGCCGCCGCCGCCCAGGCCCGCGACGGCTACCCGGCGGCGCGCCACGGCGGCAACTACATGTACAACTACTACATCCCCCCCGCGCCCAGCTCGACGCCCTGGCATCCCGCGTGGCACCCGGACGGGGGGAGCATCGCCGTGGCCATGAGCGGATCCATCTGGAGCGTGGATCCGAGCACCGGCGTGGCCGACGAGCTCACCGCCGGGCCCGCGTACCACTCCTCGCCCGCCTACTCTCCCGACGGGCGCTGGCTCGTGTATACGGCCGACGAGGCGGGCAGCCGCGTTAACCTGCGCGTGCTGGACACGCAGGGCGGCA
>JAHWKH010000232.1 GCA_019347995.1 Gemmatimonadota bacterium
CGTAGACGTTGCCCGACTGGCCGCGCACCTTGGCCGCGTCGCGGACCTGATAGCCCCGGCTGCGGTAATGGTCCACGACGCGCGCCCGGAAGTCCACGGCCGCCGGAGCGGGGGGAGGGCCTTGAGGGTGACGAACCGATGCTGCGCTCCGGTATACGGTCCGGTCCTGCCCAGAAGCACCCTCACCTCAGAGACCACAGAGCAGGGGGCTGCGCCCCCTTGACCCCGCGGGCGGCACTCGCCGCTTTGCGGCTCGGCCACCCTGACTTGGTTCCCCAGCGTCTAAATATCGGGCTCAAGTCGGCGGGTTCCCCGACGGGACGGTAACTCAGTTGGGAGAGTGCCAGACTGAAGATCTGGATGTCGCCGGTTCGATCCCGGTCCGTCCCACCTAGATTCGCCGAGACATCCTATATGGGATCGGACCGGCGGAAGCGGAACGCGCCGTAGGCGCGCTTCCGCGACCAACCTGTACCTGCCTGGGTCGCCGGTTCGATCCCGGTCCGTCCAAGATCTGCTCCGGCCCTGGGCCTTCCCGCATCCCCCACCCAGGGGTCGCCCCGACGCACACAGGCTGCCCCGACGGCGGCGCGCCATCCCCCGCGCCGCCCACGTCTCCCGTCCTGCGGTCCGCTTAGTGCTGGTCGTGCGGCGGCGGGCTACGGCGGCGGAAGGTGCAGGGCTGGCGCGAGGGTACGGGGACGCGGGTACGTCCGGTGCATGTGCAGCCCTCCATCGACCCTTAAGTCGGGGCCCCCCGTCGCCTATCCGTGGGCCGCACCAAGGACGATTGGGAGCGCAAGACGTACAAGCCGGCCAAGGACCGCAACGGGGAGCGCCGCGAGGAGTTCACCACGTTCGCCGGCCGCCCCATCGAGCCCCTCTACACCCCCGAGGACGTCGCGCCCGGCCTCTCGGAGCGCCTGGGGCTGCCCGGGACGCCGCCCTACACCCGCGGCGTGCAGCCCACCATGTACCGGGGCCGCCTGTGGACGATGCGCCAGTACGCGGGCTTCTCCACGCCCGAGGAGTCGAACCTGCGCTACAAGATGCTCCTCGCCCAGGGCTCGACGGGGCTCTCCGTCGCCTTCGACCTGCCCACCCAGATCGGCATGGACTCCGACCACGACATGGCCATCGGCGAGGTGGGCAAGGTGGGGGTGGCCATCGACTCGCTGGAGGACATGGAGATCCTCTTCGACGGCATCCCCCTGGATTCCGTCACGACATCCATGACCATCAACGCCCCGGCCGCGGTGCTATTGTGCATGTATCTCGCCGTGGCCGAGAAGCAGGGCATCCCGTTCGAGAAGGTGGGCGGCACCATCCAGAACGACATCCTGAAGGAGTACATCGCCCGCGGCACGTACATCTTCCCGCCCGAGCCGTCGATGCGGCTCATCACGGACACCTTCGCCTTCTGCGCCGAGCACGTGCCGAACTGGAACACGATCAGCATCTCGGGCTACCACATCCGCGAGGCCGGCTCCACCGCGGCCCAGGAGCTGGCCTTCACGCTCGCCGACGGGATCGCCTACGTCCAGGCGGCCGTCGACGCCGGCCTCGCGGTGGACGCCTTCGCGCCCCGCGTCGCTTTCTTCTTCAACGGCCACAACGACTTCCTGGAGGAGATCGCCAAGTACCGCGCGGCGCGGCGCATGTGGCACCGCATCATGACCGAACGCTTCGGCGCCAAGGACCCCCGCTCCACGATGCTGCGGTTCCACACCCAGACCGCCGGCTCCACGCTCACCGCGCAGCAACCGGAGAACAACGTGGTCCGCGTGGCCGTCCAGGCCCTCGCCGCCGTACTCGGCGGCACGCAGTCGCTCCACACCAACGGCATGGACGAGGCGCTGGGACTGCCGACCGAGAAGTCGGCGCGCATCGCGCTGCGCACACAGCAGATCATCGCCCACGAGTCGGGCGCCGCCAACACGGTCGACCCGGTCGCCGGCTCGCACGCCATCGAACACCTCACCGATACCTTGGAGGAGGAGGCGTTCGCCCTCATCGGCAAGATCGACGCCATGGGCGGCGTGCTCAAGGCCATCGAGAAAGGCTGGGTGCAGCGGCAGATCCAGGACGCCGCCTACACGTTCCAGCAGGACGTCGAGACCGGTGAGCGCCTCGTCGTCGGCGTCAACGTCAACCAGTCGGAGGCCGACATCCCCACGGACTCCGCGCCGCTGGGTGAGCTGGTCGAGCACCTGCTGGCCGCCGCCCCGAACACGCGCTTCCTGCGCGACCCCACCCGCGGCGGCGTGGCCACCGTGCTGAACGAGCTGGCCCGCGAGGCCGAGGAGCTCGGGTTCGACGGGATCGGCATCACCGGTGGTGAGCCGTTCCTCGTGCCCGACATGCCGCAGCTGCTGGCCGAGCTGTCGCAGGTCCTACCGGTGCTGGTCCTGACCAACGGCACGCTGTTCTCGCGCGCGCTGCTCGAGCGGATGGAGGTGCTGCGCGACGCCGACGTGACGCAGGTGACGCGGATCGGCACCCCCGTCTTCGCCGCCCCCGAGGCGTTCACGGGCCGAGCCGGTCCGGCCGCCGACGTGTACTCCTTCGCCGTGACGGTCGTGGCGCTGGTGACCGGCGCGCGGGGCGCCGAGCTCGTCGAGCTGCTGGCCGAGCCCCCCGACGCCCCCGCGCTGTGGGACGAGATCGTGCGCCGCGGCGCCACCCCCGCGGGCCTGGCCGCGCGCGACACGCTGCGCCTGGAGGTCTGTTTCCCCCTCTACGGCAACGACCTGACGGAGGAGCGGGGCCCGATCGAGGCCGGCCTGGGCTGGGCCTGCAAGGAGGCCACGGGGTTCATCGGCGCCGACGCCGTGCGCGCGGTGCGCGAGGCCGGGCCCGCCGAGCGCCTGGTGCCCTTCCGCCTGACCGGTCCGGGCATCGCCCGCCAGGGCAACGCCATCAGCGGCGGCGGCGGGGTGAATGTCCCCTGGGCGCCCACCCTCGACCTGCGCCTGCCCCTGCGCCTCGACGGCCTGGCAGCGATGTCCGCCCTGATGGCCACGGGCGTAGCGGTGCCGGTGTTCGTCTTCGCCTGGCGCTACCTCCCCCACCATCTCGACGAGCAGGGACGCACACTGCACGAGCAGCCCCGTTTCTATGCGCTGCTGGGCCTGTTCATGGTCGCCATGGTCGGCCTGGCGCTGGCCCAGGACCTGATCCTGCTGTTCGTCTTCTGGGACCTCACGGCGGTCGCCTCCTACCTGCTCATCGCCTACGACCGCCAGGACCCGAGGGCGCGGCGTGCCGCGCTGATGGCCCTGCTGGTGACGGCGATCACCGCGGTCGCGCTGCTCATCGGCGCCCTGGCGCTCTACGACCGCTACGGGACCTTCTCGCTGCCCGAGCTCTTCCGCGAGGCTGAGTCCAACACCACGGTCGCGGTCGCGGGGGCGCTGATCGCGGTGGCCGCGCTGGCCAAGAGCGCCCAGGTGCCCTTCCACTTCTGGCTCGGCCGGGCCATGGTCGCACCCACGCCGGTCTCGGCCTACCTGCACTCGGCGGCCATGGTCGCCGCCGGCGTGCTGCTCATCGGCCGCGTCTACCCACTGCTGGAGCGCAGCCCGGTGCTGCTCGACGCGCTGGTCGTCGCCGGCTTCGCCTCGATGCTGGTGGGCGGCGTGCTCGCGCTGGCGCGCGACGACCTCAAGCAGGTGCTGGCCTACTCGACCTTCAGCCAGTACGGCTATGTGGTCTTCCTCTACGGGCTGGGGGGCGAGGCCGGCGTGGGCGGCGCCGCCTTCTACGTCGTGACCCACGCGGTGGCCAAGTGCGCGCTGTTCCTCACCGCCGGAGCGGTCACGCGGGCGACCGGCGCCCAGCGGCTGTCCGAGCTGGGGGGCCTGGGGCGGCGCATGCCGGTGGTCGCCGCCGGGTCGCTGGCCTGCGCGGCGACGGTCGCCTCGCTGCCGCTGACCGTCGGCTTCTTCGCCGACGAGCTGCTGTTCAAGGCCGCCCTCGAGCACGGCTGGGCGTTCGCCGCCATGGCCCTGCTGATCGCCGTCCTCACGCTGGCCTACATGGCCCGCTTCTGGACTCAGATCTTCCTCGGGAGGCCCCGAGGCGAGGCGGGCCCCGTGCCGGCCAGCATGGTGGCGCCGGTCGGCGCGCTGGGGGCGATCTGCCTGGTGGGCGGCCTCGTGCCCGCGCCGTTCGCACAGATCGCCCAGGACGCGGGGGCGTCCAGCCTGCTGACCGCGGTCTCGGTAAAGACGCGCTACCACCTCGACCTGCGCGCGGAGAACCTCCTTGCGCTGGCCACCTTCGCCCTGGGCGCCCTGGTCTACGCGGGGCACCGCGCGCTGCCCGCAGCGGCGACGGGGATCGCGCGGCTGGGGAGGCGGCTGGGGCCCGAGCGCGCCTACACGGCCGGGCTCGCGGCGCTCAACCGCCTCTCGGACGCCGTGCACGACCTCGAGGTGCGTGACTTCCGCGGCCGGGTCACCGCGATCTTCCTGCCCACCGGGGTGCTCTTCGCCCTGGC
>JAHWKH010000233.1 GCA_019347995.1 Gemmatimonadota bacterium
CGACCAGCTGGATGCTCTCGACGGACTGAGCGCGCCAGGGGAGCACAGCCCGATGGCCGGCGACCAGTTGATCGCCTCGCTGTCGGAGTCGGCCGATCCTGATCTCGCGCTGACCGGACTGCTGGGGATCGCGGAGGCGCTGCACGCGGGCGAGTTCGACCTCGCGGCCTTCGCGCGCACCCTCGACGTGGATGCCGACTTCCGCCGCCGGCTCGTCTACGTGCTCGGCGCCAGCGAGGCGCTCGGGCGGCACCTGAGCGTGCATCCGCGACACTGGTACGACCTGGCCGACCCGGCGCTCGCGGCGTCTCGCCCGACGCCCGACGACGTCGCCGCCTGTCTCGCCACCGCGGTCGATGCGCACGAGTTCGGCGCCGATCTCCCGCAGCCGCGCCGGCGTGGCGAGCATGTTGGACTCCCTTCCTCCACGCCCGATGGTGTAGACCGGGAAGTGCTCGAGCAGGAGCAGTCGATCGCCGATGCGCCGCCCGCGCCGCTGGTCGGCGGCGCCGCGGGTGACGCGTACGGTGTCGAGGCGGGTCATGCCCGAAACCGGGTCGAAGCGCGGCACGCGCATGAGCCCGGCGTCGACCACCACGCGCACCCCCTCGATGGTGAGGGAGGTCTCGGCGATGGAGGTGGCCAGTACCACCTTGCGCCGGCCGGGCGGGCTGGGCGCGATGGCCCGGTCCTGCTCGGCGGGCGGCAGGTTGCCGTAGAGCGGGTGGAGCGAGGTCGCCTCCGGCAGGCCCGCCGACTCCAGCCGCTCGGCGGTGCGGCGGATCTCGCCGGCGCCCGGCAGGAAGACCAGCACGTCGCCCGCCTCCTCGTCCAGCGCACGCAGCACCGCGGCCGCCACGGCCGGCTCGATCCAGCCCTCGACGGGCCGCTCCCGCCAGCGCGTCTCCACCGGGTGGATCCGCCCCTCGCTCTCCACCACCGGCGCGTCGTCCAGGAGCGCGGCCACGGGGGCCGCGTCCAGTGTGGCCGACATGACCAGGACGCGCAGGTCGGGCCGGAGGAGCGACCGGGACTGCAGAGCGAGCGCCAGCCCCAGGTCGGCGTGGAGCGAGCGCTCGTGGAACTCGTCGAAGAGCACGCCGGCCACGCCCTCCAGCGACGGATCGGACTGGAGCATGCGGGTCAGCACGCCCTCGGTGACCACCTCGATGCGCGTGCGGGCCGACACGCGCGTGTCCATGCGCACCCGGTAGCCCACGGTGCCGCCCGCGTCGTCCTCGCCCAGGAGCCGGGCCATGCGGCGCGCCGCCGCCCGGGCGGCCAGCCGACGCGGCTCCAGGACCAGGAGCGTGCCCGCCCCCACCCACGGCTCGTCGAGCAGCGCCAGCGGCACGAGCGTCGTCTTCCCCGCCCCGGGCGGCGCCACCAGCACGGCGGAAGGGTCCTCGCGCAGCGCCGCCGTGAGGGCCGGGAGGATCCGGGTGATCGGGAGGTCGGGGAGGGGCGGGCGAGTCATGAACCCGCGAAATCCTCCGGCGTCACGGCCCGCCCGGCGAAGGCATCGAGGAGCGCGCGGTCCCAGGTCACCAGGGGCACGTCCAGCCGCTCCGCCAGCACTGCGAACTCGGCGTCGTAGGCCGTGCAGCCGGACCGGCGGGCCGCCTCGAGCACGGCGCTCGACGGTACCGCGTGCCCCAGCCGCGCCATGCGCCGCTCGGCCACCTCCATGAGGAGCGGCGCGTCGTTCCACGGGAGCCGATCCGCGCGAGCCAGCAAGACCAGCGCGTTGCGCAGCTCGCTCCTCCAGATGGAGGGCGCGTGCCAATCGGAATCCCGACGGAGGACGGCCTTCGCCGTCTCCGTGGCGGGATCGGGCAGCAGCGTGTGGATCAGGACGTTGGTGTCGACGACGATCACATCCGACCCGTCCGCTTCGCCCGATCGATCTCCTCGTTCGTGAGCCCGACCCAGCCGATCCGCTCGTGAAGCTTCTCGAGCTGCCGCAGCTCGTCCTCCACGGGTATGCTCCGCGCCTGGAACGTCTCCTCGAGACGCGCCAGGATCTCGCCGTTGAGGCTGCGGTGGCTCGCCTCCGCGGCGCGCTTCAGCTCGTCGTAGAGCTCGTCGGGGATCCCCCGGACCGTGATGGACGGCACGTCGCTCCTCCTGGTGGTGTCATTGTCGTACCACAATGATACCATCAGCTCGGGATTGAAGGGAGCGCCACGACCGGGGGGGCCAGTCCGTCCGCCGCCTTCCCGTCCTACGCCCGCCCTCCACGTCGGCGCCCACCCCGGGGAGACCGCTCCAGCGTCTCCGGCGCCGCGGGGGACCGCTCCTCCACCGTGAGCGTCTCCCGTACCGGATCGAACGCCATGGGCGGCATGCCCTCGTCGAGCCCGTCGAGCAGGACGAGGGCGAGGGCGTTCTGCTCCTCGTCGGGCTTGGCGGAGGCCAGGAGGAAGGCGCGCTGCAGCAGCTCGGTCATGATGCACCTCCGGAAGGGTGGCGGGGGGGCCGCTCACGCCCTCAGGATGGTGGGGGGGAGGATGGACGGGAATGGAGGATGGGGTCTTCGATCCGGTCGGATGAGCCTCCGGCCGCCGCGGGTCCGTGCGTGTGCCGCAGCCCCGATCCGTGCGCGTCGCAGGTGGGAGCATCCGTGCCGCCCTGCCGCACCCGTTGCCACGCGGGCGGCCACAGCGTCCATTCCTCCGATGCCTTCCACCCGCACCGTTCTCCCGAAAGCGCTCCTGCGCGCGCCCCTGGTCCTGGGCATGCTGGCCCCGCTGGATGCCGCCGCCCAGCAGGCCGCCGACGTCGGCGAGCGGCCCGTCCCCGCCACGGAGGCCGTCGATCCCATGTCGGTCCCGCGCCCGTCGCTGGCCGTGGGCTGGACCGACGGCCCGATAACGCTCGACGGCCGGCTGGACGAGGCCGCATGGGGGACGGGCGACGTCAGCGCGGAGCCGTTCTGGCTCGCGATCCCCCGGCAGGGCGTGCGGCAGGACTTCGTCACGGAGGTGCGCGTGCTCCAGGACGGCGCCGCCCTCTACTTCGGCGTCGAGCTCCACGACCCCGGGGCCGCCGGCATCGTCACCGCGGGCCTGGAGCAGGACTTCGAGACCCAGGACTCGGACGTCTTCGGCATCGCCCTCGACACCTACCACGACCGCTCCAACGGATTCGTGTGGGCAATCAACCCGGAGGGGGCGGTGTTCGACGCCCAGTCCTTCAACGACTCGCGCGAGATCGAGCGTGCGTGGGAAGGCGTGGTGGAGACGGGCGCGCGGCGCCACGAGGGCGGGTGGACGCTGGAGATGCGCATCCCGTTCACGACGCTGCGCTACCGGCCTTCCGCGGAGCCCCAGACGTGGGGCATGAACCTCTTCCGGCGCGTGAAGCGGCGCAACGAGGACGCCATGTGGGCGGCACTCCCGCGCCAGTTCCGGCCGTACAAGTTCAGCCTCGCCGGCACGCTCACCGGCGTCAGGGTGGGCGAGCCCGGCCGCAACCTGGGCGTGAAGCCGTACGCGCTGGCCAGCGCCACCGGCGGCGGCGCCGTGGAGGGCGCCACCACCGGCGACGTGGGCGTGGACGTGAAGTGGGGCATCACGCCGCGCCTCACGCTGGACGCCACCGTGAACACCGACTTCAGCCAGGTGGAGGTGGACCAGGAGCAGGTGAACCTCACCCGCTTCAGCCTGTTCTTTCCCGAGAAACGCGACTTCTTCCTGGAGAACGACGGCACGTTCGCCTTCCAGGACGTGGGCATCCGTAACTTCCGCACGGGAAGTGGCCCCCGCAGCTTCCGCCTCTTCCACAGCCGGCGCATCGGACTCGGAGCCGACCGCCGGCCCGTCCCGATCCTCGGGGGCGTGCGGCTCACGGGTCGGGCGGGGGGCTTCGAGCTGGGGCTCCTGGAGATGCAGACGGCGCCCGACGGCGACATCGCCTCCGAGAACTTCGCCGTGGCCCGGGTGCGCCGGGATGTGGGGATGGGCCTGAGCCTGGGCGGCATGGTGGTGAACCGACAGATGACCGGGGGCGTCGAGCCCACCTCCGGTGGGCCGGGCGAGGGGCGCCCGTGGAACCGGGCCTGGGGGGCCGACCTCAACTGGAGCCCGCGGCGGGAAATGGTCGTCAGCGCGTACGGCGCTCGCACCGACCACGGCGGGGGGTGGGACGCCGGCGATGTCGCGCCGGGCGGAGAGGGCGACCGCAACACCGCCATGCTCCAGGTGGCCTGGCGCGATCCGCTGTGGAACACGTCCCTGCTCGTCAAGCACGTGGGCGGCGGCTTCGATCCCGGCGTCGGCTTCGTCGCCCGCCGCGGCGTGCGCCGCCTCTTCACCACCCTGGGGGCCCACCCCCAGCCCGGCATTCGCGGCATCGTCGAGGTCAATCCCTACGTGGACGCCGACTGGTTCACCACGCTGTCCGGCGTGATGGAGACGCGGGAGATCACGCCCGGCCTGGGCATCACGTTCGCCGACAACGGCGCGCTGACGCTGGAGTAC
>JAHWKH010000234.1 GCA_019347995.1 Gemmatimonadota bacterium
ACATCCTACATATGGAGGGAGGCTGTTCGGTCGAGCCTACGGACCTGCCCGCACCGACGCGGCATCTCGACTTCTACCTCGCCTGCTGCACGCTGACCGATAAGCCATGGAAGCCGCTCTCCATCGGCGCCGACAAGGCGCAGGACGCGCTGGAGATGGCAAAGATCCTGCATGGGCAGGATGACGAGGCGCTCGCCGCCGACCCGGTATTCTTCGTCAACACGAACACCAATACGCCGCTGGTGCTGGACGGCGGCACGCGAGAGGCGCTGCTGGGGCTCCTGGCCGGGCTGGGACGGGCGGACGCGAGCGTTTCGCAGGCGGCGGGAGACACGGGCGCGGAGCCCACGGCCCGGCCCACCGCGGCCGTCCGCTCCGGGGCCCAGACCGTCGGCAAGCCCGATCGCCGCCCGGCCGCCACGGCCGCCGAGGCGTCCGCGCCCCGCCGGGGTGCTGCCGCCGATGGCCCCGACTCCCGCCGCGGCCAGGCTCCCGCGGCCGGACCGTCCCTCCCCGTCCTTCCCGACACGTACGACGCGCTGCGCGAGGTGGCGCTCTCGTGCACGCGCTGTGGCCTGTCCGAAGGACGGACGCAGGTCGTCTTCTCCGACGGCCCGGCGGACGCCCGGGTCATGGTGGTGGGGGAGGCGCCCGGGGCCAACGAGGACGCCACGGGACTGCCGTTCGTGGGTGCGGCGGGCAAGCTCCTGGACCTGCTCCTGATGAGCGTCGGGCTCTCGAGGGAGGAGCAGGTCTACATCTGCAACGTCCTCAAGTGCCGACCCCCCGGAAACCGGAACCCGCGGCCGGAGGAGATCGAGGCCTGCACGCCGTACCTGCGCCGGCAGATCGAGCTCGTCCGCCCGGAAGTGATCCTCGGGGTGGGCGGATTCGCCGCGCAGTTCCTCACGGGGACGTCTTCGGCCCTGGGCAAGCTCCGCGGCGAGGTGTACAGTTACGAGGGCGTCCCCGCGGTCGTCACCTACCATCCCGCCGCGCTCCTGCGCAACGCGGGTTGGACTCGACCCACGTGGGACGACCTCCAGCTCCTCCGCCAGGTCCTGGACCGGGGATGAGCAGCCTCGCGACCCGCAGGACCGCGACCGTCAGACCGCGACTCGCACGAGCCACGGACCGCCGTTGAATCCTCTGGACGCCCTCCGCGCCTCCCCCGGCGCCGCCTCCGCGGCCCCGGAGGCCTTCGATCGCAGCCCTCCCTATTCGCCCGAGGCGGAGATCTCCGTCCTGGGAGGGATGCTCATCGACCCCGATGCCGTCGCCCGCGCCATCGAGGTGGTCAACGACACCATGTTCTTCCGGGAGGCGCACCGGCGCCTCTTCCGCTCCATGTCGCGGCTCTTCGAGCGGGGCGCCGCCATCGACGTGGTGACGCTCGCCGAGGAGCTCAAGAAGAACGGCGAGTTCGACGCCGCCGGAGGGATGGAGTACCTGGCGCGGCTGGTGGACGCCGTCCCCACCGCGGCGAACATCGAGTACCACGCCCGCATCGTCCGGGAGAAGGCGCTCCTCCGGCGCCTGATCGAGGCATCCAGCGGCATCATCCGCGACGCCTACGAGCAGGGAGACAAGGAGGTCGAGGAGATCCTGGACCAGGCCGAGTCCAGGATCTTCCAGGTGGCCCAGAGCCAGACGCGGGAAGGCTTCGTCTGGATCAAGGAGATCCTCTGGTCCACGTTCGAGCGGATCGAGGACCTGCAGAACTCTCCCGGCGGGGTGACGGGGGTCTCCACCGGGTATCCCGACCTGGACCGGATGACGTCGGGCTTCCAGCCGGGCGACCTGGTCATCGTCGCGGCCCGCCCGTCCATGGGAAAGACCTCCCTCGTCCTCAATATTGCGCAGAACGCGGCCATCGGGCACCAGGCCCGGGTGGGGATCTTCTCGCTGGAGATGTCGAAGTCCCAGCTCGTGGAGCGCCTGCTGTGCGCCGAGGGCCGCATCGACCTCCAGCGGCTCCGGAAGGGACGCATGCAGCCGGACGAGTACCAGCGCCTCGCCACCGCGGCCGGCCACCTGAACTCGGCGGGCATCTGGATCGACGACACGCCGGGCGCGACGGTCATCGAGATGCGCGCCAAGGCGCGCAGGCTCAAGTCGGAGACCCAGCTCGACATGCTCGTGGTCGACTACATGCAGCTCATGTCCGGGAGCGGCCGGTCCGAGAGCCGCGTCCAGGAGGTGAGCCAGATCTCCCGCGGCCTCAAGGCGCTGGCCCGTGAGCTCGAGGTCCCCGTCGTGGCCCTCTCGCAGCTCAGCCGGGCCACCGAGCAGCGCGCGGGCAACCGGCCCCAGCTCTCGGACCTCCGGGAGAGCGGCGCCATCGAGCAGGACGCCGACGTGGTCATGTTCCTGTACCGGGAGGACTACTACCTGGTGCAGGAGGGCAAGGTCGAGGAAGCGCGCGAGAAGGAAGGGCTGTCGGAGCTGATCATCGCGAAGCAGCGCAACGGGCCCACCGGCACGGTGCCCCTCTACTTCCACCGCGCCTACACCCGTTTCGACTCCCGGGCACGCCAGGAGCCGGGCGCTGCGTCGGGAGGCGACGGAGCGCCCTTCTGAGCCCCCCCGCCGGCGGGGACGACGACGAAGGGCTCCTCCGGGTGGGGGTGGTCGTTCCCGCCGCGGGGGCGGGGCGACGCATGGGAGGCGCGCGCAAGCCCTTCCTCGAGCTGGAGGGAGAGCCCCTCCTGCTTCGCGCGCTGCGGCCGTTCCTGGCCCATCCGTCGGTGACGGCGGTGCGGATCGCCCTGGCTCCCGAGGATGCCGCGGACCCACCGCCGTGGCTGACGGGCCTGGACGGACGGATCGGGCTGGTGGAGGGAGGGCGCACCCGGACCCGGTCCGTGGCCGCGGCCCTGGCCGCCCTCCCCGACGGGGTGGAGATCGTCCTGGTCCACGACGCCGCCCGACCCCTGGTGACCCGCGCCGTCCTGGACCGCTGCCTGACCGCCGCGAGCGCCGGCGTGGGAGCCGTCGCCGGGTGGCCGGCCACCGACACGCTCAAGGAGGTGGACGAGGACGGGCGCGTGGTAGGCACCCCCGACCGCAGGCGCATATGGCACGCCCAGACGCCGCAGGCGTTCCCGGCCTCCCTGCTGCGCCGCGCCTATGCCACCCTGGACGGCGACGACGCCACCGACGACGCGACGCTGGTGGAGCGGGTCGGCGGAACGGTGGTCATGGTGGAAGGATCCGCCAGCAACCTCAAGGTCACCCGTCCGGAGGACCTGCCCCTCGCGGCGCTGCTCCTGCGCCTCGCCGGAGACGCTCCGTGAGCGGCGGGCCCATCCGCCTGGACCTGAGGGGCACCGAGCCCGACGCGGACGCGCTGGCGCCGGTGGCCCTCCATCTCCGTGGAGGCGGCCTGGCCGCCTACCCCACCGAGACCGTCTACGGGTTCGGCTGCGCGCTCCACGGCGAGGCGCTGGAGGCGCTGGCGCATCTCAAGCGCCGGGAGGGCCACAAGCCGTTCCTCTTGCTCGTTTCCGACGCTTCGGCCGTGCCGGCCCTCGCCTGGACCGACGAGGCGCGTGAGCTGGCGCGGATCTTCTGGCCCGGGTCGTTGACCCTGGTGCTCGCCGACCCCGACGCTACCTTCCCGGAGGCGGTGCGCAGCGCCGCGGGTGGCGTGGCGGTGCGGGTGTCGGCCCACCCGGTGGCGCGGACCCTCACGTCGCTCCTGGACGGGCCCCTCACCAGCACCAGCGCGAACGCGCCGGGAATGGCACCGGCGGGGCACGGCGAGGCGGCGATGGCCGCGGCGCGGGCGCTGGGCGCCGACGAGCGGATGTGGGTGTTGGACGCGGGGGCGCTGCCGCCGTCCCCGTCCTCGACGATCGTGGATTGCACCGGCCCGACGCCGGCGGTGCTCCGGGAGGGCGCGACCCCCCTGGCGCGCCTCCGATGCGTGCTCCCGGGGATCGATGGACACTGACGAGATGCCCAAGCCCGAGACCTTCCGGGTCCTGTTCGTGTGCACCGGCAACACGTGCCGGAGCCCCACGGCCGAGGCCCTGGCCCGCCGTGAGCTCGACGCCCTCGGATGGACGCACGTCGAGGTACGCTCCGCGGGCGCGGGCGCCGTGCCCGGAGAGCCCGCCAGCGAGGGCGCCCGCCGGGCGGCGGCGAGCCACGGCCTCTCCCTCGACGAGCACCGCAGCGCCTCCCTGGACGCCGAGCGGGTGGCCTGGGCCGATCTCATCCTCGTGATGTCCCCTTCACACCTCTTCCGTGTAGCCGATCTGGGCGGCGGCGAGCGGGCCGCTCTCCTCGACGCGTTCGCCCGCGGGGACGAGGGCGCGGTGGGCGGGGGCGTTCCCGATCCCTTCGGCGGGGACGACGAGGCGTACGAGGCGGCCTACGTGGCCCTGGAGGAGCTGGTGCGCGCCGCGGTGCGGCGTCTCGAGCCGATCCTCTCGCCATGAGCACCGCCCACACCTCCGCGGCCGCGGTCGGC
>JAHWKH010000235.1 GCA_019347995.1 Gemmatimonadota bacterium
TCGCGACTCAGCAGGCCGAGGAGGAGGCCCAGCAAGCCGTTGCGGCCATCGAACGGCAGTTGTCGGATCTGCGGACCCAGGCGGAAGAGGCGGAAGCGGCGGCGGCCGCCGATCCCGACAACGACGTGGCCGCCAGCCGTGCCCGCATCCTGACCGAGCGCATCATCGCCATCGAGGGCAATGCGAGCAGCATCGCCGCTGAGGCGGCGGTGTCCGGCTCGGGCATCGAGGACATCCGCCTGGCGGTGACGCCGGAAGCGCCCGCTGAGCCAGATCCCGTGCGCGATGCCGCCACCGTTGCCGTCCTTGGCTTCGGGCTGGCGGGCGCGGCGGCCTACTGGGCGGCGGGGCGCGACGACCGGGTGGTGATGGTGCTCATCGGGCACGGGAGCCAGCGGGATGGCGACCCGCGCTTCAACCTCCCGGGGCCCGACATCACGGCCACCGACGTGGACCTCCTCCTGGCGCAGCTCGCTCCCCGCCGGGTGGCGCTGGTGAACGCCGCCTCCGCCAGCGGCGAGTTCGTGCCGGTCGTGTCGGGGCCCGGCCGCACCGTCCTGACCGCCACGCGCAGCGGCCGCGAGCGCAACGAGACCCGCTTCGGGGGCTTCTTCGTCGACGCGCTCGGCGACGATGGCGCCGACCTGGACAAGGACGGCCGCATCTCGCTGCTGGAGGCGTTCACCTGGGCGCGGGCGGAGGTGGAGCGGCACTACGGTGAGCAGAACCTCATCCTGACCGAGCACGCCCTGCTGGACGACGACGGCGACGGAGAGGGCAGCGAGGAGCCCTCGGTCGACGGGGAGGACGGCTCCCTGGCCGCCACGTTCTACCTCGGCGGGCCGCTGGGCGCCGCGGGCATGGCGGCCGGCTCGTCCCCCGCCGATGAGGCCGCCGATCCCGAGCTGCGGGGCCTGCTCCGTGAGCGGGCTGCGATCGAGGAGAGGCTGGCCAGGCTCCGGAGCGAGCGCGACGCGATGGAGCCCGCCGAGTACGACGCCCGCCTCGAGGAGATCCTGGTGGAGCTGGCGCTCAAGGACCGGGAGATCCGCGAGCGGCGCGGGGGCGGGGACGGATGAGGGGCCGGGCCTTCGCCCCGATGGCCCTGGCCGTGGCCTTCACCGCGGTGCTGGCGCCCGCCGTCCTGCAGGCCCAGTCCGTGGAAGAGGCCCGCGGCCACCACCGGGCGGGCCGCTACGACGAGGCCGTGGCCGCGTACCGCGCCGTCGCCTCCCGCCCGGATGCGCCTCCCGAGGCGCACCGCGGGCTGGCCTCCGCGCTGTCCGACCTGGGCAGGCACCAGGAGGCCGTCCGCCACCTGCGCGGCGTGCTCGACGCGGACGCGGAAGCGCCGGTGCGCGCCGCGCTGGGCGAGGCCCTCCACGTCCTGGGCGAGCTCGACGATGCCGAGGATGAGCTCCGGCGCGCCGCGGCCGCCGACGGCGGCGACCGCTGGCTGGCGCGCTTCCACCTGGGCGAGCTGCTGTGGGAGACGGGCCGGCGCGGCGAGGCCCTGGAGCTATTCGACTCGTTCATCGACCTGTACAATGCCGGGGGGCGGCTGTCGGCCGCCGAGCTGGCGGCCGTCGGCCAGGCCGTCGCGTACCTGGGCGTGCGCGACCCCCAGCTCTTCCACGACGCGCTGCGGGCGCTCGACGAGGCCATCGCCGCCGACCCCGGCGACCCCCTGCCGCACGTGCTGGTGGGTGAGCTGTTCCTCGAGAAGTACGTCAGCCCCGAGGCCCACGCGGCGTTCCAGGAGGCGCTGGCCCTCAACCCTCGCCACCCGCGGGCGCTCCTGGGCGAGGCGCGGGCGCTGGACTTCGACGGGCAGGGCGGCGCCATGGAGATGACGAACCGGGCGCTGGAGGTCGATCCCTCCTGGGCCCCCGCCCGGGCGTTCCTGGCTCGCCTGCACCTGTCGGTGGAGAACGACGGCGAGGCCCGCCGCGAGGCCGAGCGCGCGCTGGAGGCCAGCCCCGCCTCCCCCGAGGCCCTCGCGGCGCTGGCCGCCGCCCACTGGCTCACGGACGATACGGCCGGGTTCGAGCGCGTGCGCGACCGGGCGCTGGCGCTGAACCCCGCCCACGGAGACCTCTTCATCACCGTGGCGGAGGTCGCCGAGAGGCGGCGCCGTTACGCCGAGGCCGTGACCATGGCGGAGCGCGCCCGGCGCGTGGACACCCTCTCCTCCCGGGCGCTGGGCGTGCTGGGCATGAACCAGCTCCGCATGGCCGCCATCGGCGAGGGGCGCGCGAGCCTGGAGGCGGCGTTCGCGGCCGACCCCTTCAACCCGTGGTACAAGAACACGCTGGACCTCCTCGACACGTTCGAGCGCTACGAGGTGGTGGAGAGCCCCCACTTCCGGCTGGTGCTGCGCGGCGACGAGGCCGGGCTGCTGGGGCCGTACGCCGCCGCGCTGGCGGAGGAGGCCTGGGACAGCCTGGCGGCCCGCTACGGCATGGAGCCCCCGGCGCCCATCCGCGTCGAGATGTTTCCCAACCACGCCGATTTCTCGGTGCGCACGCTGGGGATGCCCGGCCTGGGCGCGCTGGGCGTGGCGTTCGGGCCCGTGCTGGTCATGGACTCGCCCTCGGCGCGAGAGCCCGGTGACTTCAACTGGGCGTCCACCCTGTGGCACGAGCTCGCCCACGCCTTCCACATGGCGGCCTCCGACCACCGTGTGCCCCGCTGGTTCTCGGAGGGGCTGGCGGTCCACGAGCAGCGCCGGGCCCGGGCCGGCTGGGGCCATCCCATGACCGCGTCCTTCCTGCAGGCCTGGCGGGCCGGACGGCTGCACCCGGTGAGCGAGCTGAACCGTGGATTCGTCCGCCCCGACTACCCCGAGCAGGTGGTCCACTCCTACCTGCAGGCGTCGCTGGTCTTCGCCATGCTGGAGGAGGCCCACGGCTGGGACGCGGTGCGGACGATGCTCGAGGGCTACCGCGACGGCCGCACCACCGAGGAGCTGGCCCGGACGGTCCTGGGCACCGACATGGAGGGGCTGGATCGGGCGTTCGAGGCATGGATCGAGGAGCGCTACGGGCACGCCCTCGCGGGTACCGCGCCGCTGTCGGAGCCGCTCCCGGCGGGCGCGCCCGTGGACGCCCTGCGCCTCCAGGCGGCACGCCACCCCGGCGACTTCGCGGCGCGGCTGCGCGCCGGCCGCGCACTGGTGGAGGCGGGGGCCCTGGACGAGGCCGAGGAGCACCTCAAGGCCGCGCTCCGGATCTTCCCCGAGTACGGGGGTCCCGACGGGCCCTGGCTGTGGCTCGGCCGGCTCCACCGGGAGCGCGGGGAGCCCGATCTGGCCGCGGCGGCGCTGCTCCAGCACGCCGCCCGCGTGGAGAGCGCGCTGGACGCGGCGCTGGACGAGGCCGAGGCACGCCGCTCCATCGGCGACGCCGCCGGGGCGGCGCGGGCCCTGGAGCGGGCCGTGACCATCCACCCCTTCGACCCGCAGGTCCACCGCCGCCTGGCCGAGGCCTACGCCGGGCTCGGCGACGCCCGGGGCGCGGTGCGCGAGCGGGCCGCCGTGCTGGCGCTGGACCCGGTGGACCGGGCCGACGCCCACTACCGGCTCGCGCTGGCCTACGTGGACGCGGGCGACGCGGACGCGGCTCGGCGGCAGGTCCTGCGGGCGCTGGAGGTGGCGCCCGGCTTCCGTGAGGCCCAGGACCTCCTGCTTCGCCTGCGCGGAGGGGGCCCGTGAGGGCGCGGGGTGTGGTGGCGGGCGCGCTGCTGACGCTGGCCGCGGCCGCATTGTTCGTGGCCGCGGGGGCGGCGACGTCCGCCTCGGTGGCCGGTGGCCGGACCCCGGGGGCGGCCGGCATCGACCCCTCGACCGGCCCGGCCGCCCTCTCGCTGCAGGCATCCAACCCGCCCTACGACGGCCGCTTCGCCTTCGTGCGCCTGCGCTTCGGTCGCGGGGGCGGCGACATGCGGGACTTCGGTGCGTTCGGCCGGCGGGGCCGGGAGCCGATCTGGGCCCACGACTACCCCCGGGCCGAGACCAACTTCCTCAAGATCCTGGACGCGACCACGTACGTGGGGACCGACCTCGAGGGGCGCGTCATCCTCGGCCTCGACGACCCCGAGCTCTTCCGCTACCCGGTCGCCTACATCGTCGAGGTGGGGTACTGGTCGCCCAGCGAGGAGGAGGCGTCCGCGCTCCGGAGCTGGCTGCTCAAGGGCGGCTTCCTCATCGTGGACGACTTCCGGGGCCCCGACATCCGCAACTTCGAGGCGCAGCTCCAGCGCGTGCTGCCGGGCGCCCGGCTGCTCGAGGTGCCCAACGACCACGACATCTTCGACTCCTTCTTCCACATTCCCGACCCGCACGCGCTCCATCCGCCCACGTTCCGGCAGTACGCGCCTGTCTACCTGGGCGTCTACGAGGACAACGACCCGGAGCGGCGGCTCATGATCATGGTCAACTACAACCAGGACATGGCCGAGTACTGGGAGTTCAGCGACT
>JAHWKH010000236.1 GCA_019347995.1 Gemmatimonadota bacterium
GAGGCCGCGGGTGCGGGTGTCGATGCCGTTGATGAAGAAGCGGGCAGAAGTGATGTTGTTGAAGCCAGCGGCCCGCAGCAGCGACACGACCTGGGCGCCCTGCAGGTTCTCAGTGACGACGATGCGGTCGTCGATCTCGACCTGATAATAATCGACTGTGAGGTTGAACCGGCCGGGCGTCAGCGTGGCGCCAATGCCGTAGTTCAAGGATTTTTCAGCCTCCAGATCCTGCGCGCCCAGGGCGCGCGCCAGGAGGTGCGCCACGGCGGCGGCGGCGAGGAGGGCGGCGACGCCGTGCATCAGCGCATGACCCCCATGTCCTGCAGCTCCGCCGCCAGCCGGCGAACCCCGTCGTGCTTGGAGATCATCAGGTGGTCGGCGCCGACCCTGCGCAGATCGGCCGCCATCGACGGGAGGAAGGCGTGCACGCTGATCGGGACGCCCATGGATCGGCACCTCCACGCCAGGAGCTCGTTGGCGTCCTCGATCTGCAGCGCCGTCACCACGAGCCGGGCGCGGCGCACGCCGGCCTCGTCCAGGGTGGCGAGCTGATCCGTGCTTCCCACGAGGGTCTCCGCCGGCAGCCCCTCGAGCTTGCCGGCGTCCGTGTCCACGGCCAGCACGCGCTCGCCGCGCTCGGAGAGGGCGTGCACCAGGCGGCGGCCGAGCGAGTTCATGCCCACCACCACCACGTGGCCGCTGCGCTCGACGACGTCCGCGGGCTCCTCGCCCCCGCGGCCCAGGATCGCCAGGAGCCCCCGGCGCTCCAGTCCCCGCTGCACGGCCCGTCCCCGCGGCATGAGGACGGCCGACCCGCCGATGGTGACCAGGGCGACCAGGCCCACCAGGGAGAGCATGGACTCGTCGGCCATGCCGGCGCCCACGGCCAGCGTGGTCAGGACCAGCCCGAACTCGCTGGCCTGGCCCAGCGCCAGGCCCGCCAGGACTCCCGTGCGCCGGCCGTAGCCGAAGCGCGTCAGGAGGAGAGCCACCACCAGCGGCTTGCCCACCAGGACGAAGGCCGACAGGGCGAGGACCGCCGGCCAGAGGGTCGCGGCGGCCGCCGGATCCAGGCCGGCGCCCAGGGCGACGAAGAACACCGCGAGGAAGAAGTCCACCAGGGGGTGGACGCGCCGCCGCAGCTCCTCCGCCCAGCGGAGCTGCGCCAGCGCCACGCCGGCGATGAAGGCCCCCAGCTCCAGCGAGACGTGGAGGGTCTCGGCCCCCACGATGAACGCGAAGCACCACGCCAGGCCCACGACGAACAGCGCCTCGGGCGACGAGGAGCACCAGCGCACCACCGGCGGCATCACCCAGCGCACGCCCACGGCCGCGGCCGCGGCGAGCACGCCCATGCCGAGGAAGGCTCCGCCCAGGCCCTGCGCGACGGCCATGGGGTCGCTGCCTCCGCCCGCGCCGCTCAGCATCGTCAGGGCCAGCGCCACCACGACGTCCTGGACCAGGAGGATGCCGACGGCGATGCGCCCATGCAGCGTCCCCAGGTCGCCGTTCCGGTCCAGGAGCTTCACCACCACCACGGTACTGGAGAACGCCAGGGCCAGGCCCAGAAGCACGGCCTCTCCGAAGGGGAAGCCGAGCAGCACGGCGATGCCGGCGCCGCCTGCGGTGGTGATTCCGACCTGGAGGGTGCCCGCCAACAGGGCCACCTTCCCCACGTCGCGGATGCGGGCCAGGCTGAGCTCGAGGCCCACCAGGAAGAGGAGGAGGGCGATGCCGAGCTCGGAGAACAGCTCCACCGAATGGCTGACCTGCAGGACCCCGGTGAGGGGGCCCGCCAGGAGCCCCGCCACGATGTAGGCCAGGATGGGGGGGAGGTGGACGCGGCGCAGGACGAGGAGGAGGGCCGTCGCGGCGAGGACGACGACCCCGAGGTCCCGGAGGATCTGGAGCTCGCTCATGGACCTCCGTTCCGGGACGGGAAGAGGAAAAAATCGCTGCGCGCGAGAACGGTCGTGGAATCCCGCAGCGCACGCCACCCCTCGTGAAGTCAGCCTCTCCAGAGGTTAGAATAGATACGCCGCTGCGACCGGCCACACGCCATGATCCCGGAGCCAGCCATGCATCTCCGGAACCGGATTCCCCCGATGTCCACCCATTTCCGAGTCCGCCGTTGAGCCGCCGCTGCGCGTTCCTCACCACCGAGGGCCTCGACGGCCCCGTGGTGGACGACGATCTCGCCTACGCTCCCCTCCAGGCGAGGGGATGGGAGGTGGAAGCGGTGCCGTGGCGGAGCACCGAAGCGCGCTGGGCCGCGTTCGACGCGGTGGTGATCCGCTCCGCGTGGGACTTCCAGGACGATCCCCACGGGTTCGTCGAGGCGCTGGCGCGCATCGCGGCCTCCGGCGCGCGCCTCGCCAATCCGCTCCCCATGGTCCGGTGGAACCTCCGCAAGACGTACCTTTTCGATCTGGATTGCTGGGGGGTGCGCACGGTGCCCACCGTCTGGCGTCCAGGCTTCCTCGACGGCGACCTGGACCACCTCTACCGGGACCTCAACACGCAGGAGCTGGTCGTCAAGCCCGTGGTTGGAGCCAACGGCCGGGGCGCGCTGCGCGTCGCCGCCGGGGACGTCGGCGCGCGCGACGAAGCGGAGCGGGCGTTCCACGGACGCGAGGCGATCGTACAGCCGTTCCAGCCCTCGGTCCTCAGGGAGGGGGAGGTGTCGCTCTTCTTCCTCGACCGGGCGTTCAGCCACGCCGTCCGGAAGGTTCCGGCCCGGGGCGAGTTCCGCAGCCAGGAGGAGCATGGAGGCCGCGTGAGCTCGTTCCAGCCCGAAGCGGCGCTGGTGAAGAGCGCCGGGCAGATGATCGACCGGCTCGAGGCCCCGCCCCTGTACGCGCGTGTCGACGTGGTCCGTGACCGCAGCGGCGCCTGGGCGGTGATGGAGCTCGAGCTGGTGGAGCCGTCGCTCTATCTGCGCATGGACTCGGGCGCGCCGGAGCGGTTCGCCGAGGCGCTGGAGCGATGGGTGGGGCGGGACTAGCCTGCCCCGCGCTACCGCCCCACCGTGCTCTCCCCCTCCACCCCGAAGTGGAAGTGCATCCCGGCGTGGAGGTGCTCGGAGATGTGGCAGTGGAGCATCCACTCGCCGGGGTTCGACATCTCCACCAACAGGTCCATGGTGGAGCCCACGGGCAGGATGGCCGTGTCCTTCCAGGCCAGGTTCTCCTGCGGCACCCCGTCCCTGTCCACCACGAGGAAGCGCTGCCCGTGGACGTGGATGGGATGGTTCATCGGGTGGAACGAACGGGGATCGTTGAAGACGCGGATCTTGACCACGTCCCCGGTCCGGAAGTCCCATTCGATCTCGTCGTTCTCGCGGCCCGTGGCGTCCTCCCGCAGGATCCAGCGGACGTCCTCCGACGACGACAGCCAGTTCATCATGGGCATGGCGTCGTTCCACTCCATGGGCGGCACGTAGAGGGTGTCGGCCTGCATGGCGAGGATGATGGGCACGGGCAGGCCGCGCGCTTCCACGGTGGTGGTGAGGACCTTGTCGGGCGCGCGCTCGAAGTGGCGGCGGAAGCGCTCGATCTCCGCCGACACGTCCGGATTCTCGCGCAGCCGGCTCCAGGCCTCCGAGAGGTCGGGGGACGCGGCGTCGGCACCCACCCGTACCACCGCCAGCGTGTCTACGTGGGGGTAGAACTCGCCCCGGAAGTGGTTCACGGCCTGGATGGTGTTGGTGATGGCCACCTCGCCGGGCGCGTCGAAGCGGGCCTCCACCACGTAGCGCTCCGCCGGCCCGATGACCACGCTCTCCACCCAGCGCTCCCGCTCGTAGCGGCCCACGTCGCTGGCCACCAGCTTCACGCGCGCGTCGCCGAAGCGGACGTTGAAGGTGCGCGCGTTCGCCACGTTGGTGAGGTAGAACCGCACCACCTCGTCCCTGCGGGCGTCCAGCCGGTGGTCGGCCTCGCCGTTGGTCAGCATGAGCGTGCCGAAGCGACCCATGAGGGCATGGGTGGGTCCCTCGTCCCCCCAGGGGATGAGCCCCTGCTCGTCCACCAGGAGATCGTCCAGGACCTCGGCCGCAACGTTTGGGCGCCAATCGGCCGCACCTCCTGGTACCCTTCGATCGTGATCACGAGCGCGATCTTCGTGGCGATGTGGGGACACTTCCTGTATCAGGGAGTCGTTGACCCGCTAGGAGGGATCAACTCGCTCTGGCCGCTGTTCGGAATATCGAACCAGCTGCTCGCGGCGGTGGCGCGGGGACGCTTTGACTGGGACGTCGCGGGCAACGCCACCCTCTTGCATCAGGGCCGGATGTGGCCTCCCGCCCATCTACTGGGCGCGGTGTTCGCAGGCATCGCCCTGGCCGCGTTGTTCGGTTGGTGCCGGCGCCGTGGTCCGCGGATCGCGACGGCAGCGGTGGTATCCGTGTTCGCGCTGGGATCACTCTCGCCGGTGCTCGCGTCGCAGGGCC
>JAHWKH010000237.1 GCA_019347995.1 Gemmatimonadota bacterium
CCGTGAGGCGCAGCGCGCGCGCGGCGAGGTGCCCGTCCGCGAGGACGACGGCGAGGGCGAGGGCGACGCTGGGGCCGAGGAGGGGCGCGATGACCATGGCGCCCACGATGACGGCCACGTCGTCCCGGTAGAGGCCGACGGCGGCGACGAACGCGGAGAGGAGCGTGAGGGCGAGGAAAATGCGCGGGGACCGCAGCGCGTCCGCCACGTCGTGGTAGAGCTCCTCGCGGCTGATGCGGGCGGGGCCCACGGCCGCGTCCGTCGCGCCCGCGTGCTCGGCGGGCGCGTCCTCGGCGGGAGCGTCCTTCGCCCGGGGCAGGTACGCTTCCACGGGGAGCACCGTCACGTTGTACCGCGGGTCGTCCCGGAACGCCGCTTCCACGACGACCCCCCGATACACCAATGGGACTTCCACCTCGGCGGCCGCGCGCAGTCCCCGCGCCGCGAGCTCCTGCGCGAGGCAGACGCGGTACGCCCGTTCGAGAAGACCCGGCCCCAGTTCGCGGTGCACCATGATCGCCGCGTCCACGACCTCGCGCGTCACCTCGTTCACGTCGTCCGGCAAGTCGTCGTGGCGCCGACGCCGAGCGACTCGGCCAAGGCTGCGGCGCTGGAGCGGGCGCGCGAGGTGCTGCGGCGCGCGCGCGCGGGCGAGGACTTCGCCGTGCACCCGAGCGGGCTGTGGCTCGCGCTGCGCACGCCGCTGCGCGACCGCACCCTCTACCATGCCGAGGGGGCGTCCCGGGTCTTCTGGGAGCGCGACGGCGGCACCGTCATCCAGGTGCTGGCTTCCCGGGAGACGACAGTGAAGGGCGTCTCCGTGGTGGGGCCCCTGGACCGGGGCGTCGTGATGGGCAACGCCTTCGACCCGGCGGCCGACCCTCTCCTCTTCGGTCTCGCCGACGGGGAGGCGGACGACGACGCGTTCATCGTCCACCCGCTGGGTCCGGAGGCCACGGGGCGCTACCGCTTCGCCACCGGAGACACGCTGACGCTCTCGCTGCCAGACGGGCGCAGGCTCCAGGCGGTGGAGCTGGAGATGCGGCCCCGGGAGGCGGACCCCCACCTCCTGCGGGGCGCCCTCTGGATCGAGCCCGGATCGGGCGCGCTCGTGCGGGCCGTGTACCGCCTCGCCCGGGCGGCCGACGCGGAGCGCGACCGCGACATCTTCGACAACGACCCGGAGATGGAGCGGCTCCCCGGCCTGCTGCGTCCCATCACCTTCGACGTCACGATGGTGGCGGTGGACTACGCCCTCTGGGACGGCGAGCACTGGCTGCCCCGGACGCTGAGGGCGGAGGGCGTGGTGCGGGCGGGCGTGCTGCGGGCTCCCGGCACGTTCGAGGTGAGCTACGCCATGGAGCAGGTGGTGACCGAGGCGTCGCGGGTCGGGGCGGCGGCGGCCGCTCCGCCTTCCCCCGGTGAGGGGCGGGCCGCCACGGCCCCCGAGGTCGATGCGCGCCACTTCGCCACGCGCAGCGAGGCCATGGCCTGGCTGGCGGAGCGCACCGAGGGCGTCGCCTACCGCGCGGACGGGCCAGGATCGCGTCACCGGGGCCGGCGGGTGCAGTGGCTCGTGCCCACCGATCCCACGGTCCTGGGCACCAGCCCGCACCTGCCCCCGCCCATCTGGGAGGAGGCCGCCGCCTTCGCCACCCCGGACGACCTGGAGGCGCTGGCGGAGACGCTGGCGCGCTTGCCGACGCCGTCGCCCGCGGGGGTGGCCACCACGTTCTACTGGGGTCCCGACCGGGTCGACCTGCTCCGCTACAACCGGGTGGAGGGGCTGTCGGTGGCCGCACGCGCGTCGGCGCTCCTCCCGTCGCCGTTGGGGCCGCTCTGGCTGGACCTGACCGGGCGGCTGGGCCACGCCGACCTCGAGCCCCGCGGCAGCCTGGCCGTCACGCGGGAGACGCTGCGCCGCACGGTGGTGCTGGAGGCGTATCACGAGCTGCGCAGCCTCGAGCACCGCGACGATCGGCACCTCGGGCCCGGGAACAGCGCCATGGCGCTCCTCTTCGGCCGCGACGACGGCGATTACATGCAGGCCACCGGCGCGCACGTGGTCCTGACGCCGCCGACCGCGGTCCGGACGTGGGCTCGGCTCCGGCTGTACGCGGAGCACCAGCACGGGGTGGCGCGCAACACGGATGCGAGCCTGGCGGGCGTCCTGGACGGCGACCAGGACTTCCGTCCGGTGAGGCCCGTCGCGCCGTTGGACCAGGTCGGCGCTTCCCTGCTCCTGGCGCCGTGGTGGGGCTCGGATCCGACCCGCCCCCAGGGGGGCGTCGAGCTGTGGGGCCAGGGCGAGGCGGGCGACGCCTCCTTCGGCCGGGCGACCGGGGCCCTGCGCGGGATCGTTCCTCTGGCGGCCGAGGTGCGGCTGGGCGGGGAGCTGGCCGCGGGGACCACGTGGGGCGACGCACCGCCCCAGCGCGCGTGGCTCATGGGGGGTGTGACCACGCTGCGGGGATACGCGCCCGCGACCCTGGTCGGGCCGTCCTTCGGCCGGACGCGGCTGGAGCTCTCCCGGGTCTTTCCGCTGGCGGGCGTGGTCCTCTTCGGCGACGCCGCCTGGGCCGGCGAGCGCGATGCCTTCGACGCCGACGACGCCCTGCTCTCGGTGGGGGTGGGTCTCGGCTTCGTGGACGGCCTCATCCGCGTCGACCTCGCCCGGGGGCTGCGCGACCCGAAGGGCTTCCGGCTGGACGTCTACCTGGACGGGATCCTCTAGGGGGCCCGCCGCCGGAGTACGGCTGTACCGCAAAGCGCGGAAGAACGGCTCTTCTTCTCCGCGCCCCTCCGCGCCTCCGCGGTGGGGTAGTAGTTTGGGTGAGTCCACCCCAGCCGCCCCACACCCACCCGAGTGCCATGACGAGCAGCCCAGCGCGCCGGGCGGCCCTCCTCGCCGGCGCGGCCCTCCTGACGGTCGTGCCGTCGGCGTGCGTCCGCGACGCCGAACCCGCCTCCACCGAGGCGGGCGTGGCGTGGGAGCTCGCCGAGGCGCGCCGGGCGACCCTCTCGGACATCTCCTACGACGTGACGCTGCGCATCCCCGCCCGGCGCGAGCGGGCGATCCAGGGAACCACCGACGTGCGATTCCGCTGGAGCGATCCGGAGGGACGGCCCGTGGTGCTGGATTTCCTGGACCCGGCCGAGCGCGTGCACGAGGTGCTCGTGAACGGCGCCCCGGTGCAGTGGCGGGCGGAGAACGATCACGTGGTGGTGCCGTCCCGCTCCCTGCGCGAGGACCAGGAGAACCTCGTCACCCTCTCGTACGCGGCGGGCGACGAGGCGCTGAACCGGTCGGAGGACTTCCTGTACACGCTGTTCGTCCCGGAGCGGGCGCGCTTCAGCCTGCCGGTGTTCGACCAGCCCGACCTGAAGGCCCGCTGGCGCCTCACGCTGGACGTGCCGGAGGGCTGGGTGGCCGTGGCCAACGGGGCCGAGGTGGAGGCGCCCGACGAGCCCGGCGCCGCCGGCAGGTACCGCTTCGCGGCCACCGACCCCCTGCCCAGCTACCTCTTCTCGTTCGTCGCCGGTCGCTTCGAGGTCGAGGAGACGGAGCGCGACGGGCGCCCCATGCGCATGTACCACCGGGAGACCGACGCCGGGAAGGTGGCGCGCAACCGGGAGGCCGTCTTCGACCTCCACCACACGGCCCTCGCGTGGATGGAGGAGTATACGGGCATCCCGTACCCCTTCCAGAAGTTCGACTTCGTTCTCATCCCGTCGTTCCAGTACGGCGGCATGGAGCATCCCGGACAGATCCTCTACCGGCAGGACGGGCTCCTTCTGGACGAGTCGGCCACCCAGGGAGCGGTGCTGGGAAGGGCCAGCGTCATCGCCCACGAGACGGCGCACATGTGGTTCGGTGACCTGGTGACCATGGCCTGGTTCGACGACGTCTGGACGAAGGAGGTCTTCGCCAATTTCATGGCGGCCAAGATCGTCCACCCGTCCTTCCCGGAGTTGGACCACGACCTGCGCTTTCTCCTGGCGCACCAGCCCTCGGCGTACGCGGTCGACCGTACGGCGGGAGCCAACCCGATCCGGCAGCCCCTCGAGAACCTGCGGGAGGCGGGCTCGCTCTACGGCTCCATCATCTACCAGAAGGCGCCGGTGGTGATGCGCCAGCTCGAGGCGCTGGTGGGAGAGGAGACCTTCAGGGACGGCTTGCGCGAATACCTGCGGGATCACGCGTACGCCAACGCCACGTGGCCCGACCTGATCGCCATCCTCCCGCTGGACTTCTTCCGCGTGGCTCGTCTCGCACGGCTGGCGCGCCTCACGAGGCTGCTGCGTGCCGGAACCGTGCTGTGGCGCGTGACGCGTGACCTCCGTGGCGTGCTCAAGACGAACGGCCTGGGATGGTTGCTGATCGTCACGACGACCGTGGTGTTCATCGGGGGA